>JBDTDY010000190.1:0-3731 GCA_039922835.1 Ornithinibacter sp. | reverse complement strand
CTCGATCTGGGTGCTGGACATGCCCCAATTCTACTCGCACGCCTGTACGAACACAACACTCTAGAGCCGTGAGTTCGCCTGCAGCAGAATCTTTTTGCGCGTATCATTGGGCACCGACAGGGCATCCTCCGCGCACCAGACACACGCCGCAAACAGCGGCGTGGGGAAACTCCGGTGAGACTACGGAACGCTTCCCTTGCTCGCCTGGGTTTTCGGGGGGACCCCGAGAACCCCGGAAGGGTCGGGCGTCAGCGGGAGCCGTATTCGGAGGACAGGTACGGGCTGCAGTCGTAGGTCCCGCCCGATCGCGCATCGGTCACGACCGACAAGGATTCTGTCGCCGACGCCGCCCGCGACCGGCCCAGGTTCCACGACAGCGCGTCATCACCGGCATCGGGGGTTCTCGAGTGGCCCACGATGCATGTGGCGAGATCGACGGGGAGCCGCTCGACGATGACGGGGGTCGCGTCCGCGCTGAGAGTGGACAGGTAGGACGCATCGATCACACCGGTCGCGTCGAAGCGGTCGACGTTGCGCGAGGCGACCCACGCATCGGGGTTCATCGCCGCGAAGCCCAGGGTGAAGACCGCCCCGGTCACCAGCGCCGCCCGCGGGAGCCATGAGCCGGACAGCCGCACCAGCGCGGCGAGCAGCATGAGCACGAGGAGCCCCAGCCACAGCTCGAAACCATCGACGAACACCCGCAGTACGGTGAAGCCGAAGGCGTCCTGGTAGAGCGACATCCGATAGAGCGCCGACGCCACGACGGCGAGGGTCAGCACACCCAGGGCACCGATCAACCCGCGCACCAGCGCCCGGTCGCGCACGGTTGCAACCGACGCGACACGCAGTGTCGTGGCAGCCACGACCAGGGTGAGGAACGTCGCGACGGTGAGCTGGGCGAACCCTTGGTGGACGTACTCGGCATACGACAGCCCGGTGGTGCGTCGCAGGTGCTCGACCCCGCCCCACATCGCGGTCGCCTGGGCGATGAGGAACCCCGCGAAGAGCGCCACGACCAGGCCGACCGGCACGGCCCACTCCCAGGCTCGACGGTTGCGCGGCGAGTCCGGCAACCGGACACGGTCCACCGCTGGCGGGTTGATCGCGAGGTAGGCCCCGGTGAGCGCGACACCGCTGACCAGCGCGAGGACGAAGGTCCGCAGCACGATGGTGTCCCAGCCGAGGTCTGGCACGAGCGCTGAGGCCCACGAGCCGAAGACGGCGTCGCCGCTGGCGAACAGGCCTCCGAAGACGGCGAGCACCACGATCGAGACCCCAACGGTGCGCAGCACCGGCCAGAGCTGGGAGATCCGGCTCGTCGCCGAGAAGGTGCGCGCGAGCAGCGGAAGGCCGCGCACCGCGGAGAGTGGCCACGCGGCGGCTGACGCGACATGGGCGAGCAACCCGCGCGCCAGGGTGAGGCCGGCAGCAGCGACCACCACGCCCGCGAGGACCGCGAGCGTGACGACCCCATCGGCATCGCGCAGCACGGTGGTCAACGCAAGCGCCGCAGCGAGCACCCCGCACACGATGGTCCACGGGCGGGTCCGGTTGCGTGCCACCACCCACATCAGGGCCCCGGTGAGCAGTAGCACGATGCCGGTCGCCAGCCCGATGCCCCGATAGGGCCACGTGAGGGCGGCGAGGGTGCCGACTCCCAGCGCTGCGAGGACCACCCCCGGACGCGGCCGACGGTCTTCCTCCGGCCAGAGCGTGCCCAGCCCAGCGGGGGGGCCGGCCGGGGATGCCGGGCCGCTGCCTCCTGGCCGACCCGTGGCACCGGCAGGGTGGGTCGGGTGTGGGGCCACCGAGGGGGTCGGCGTCGATGTCGTCGGGGTCACGGACATGGGGGTCTCCTGGGTGGGGGTGGAAGGTCGCGGGGTGCGTGGCAGCTGCACGCGAAGGAGTGCACCGACCTGTCCCGGGGGGGTCGGCACCACGGCGACGGTGCCGCCGTGGAGCTCGGTGACCCATCGAGCGATGGCGAGGCCGAGGCCGGTGCCGCCACCGATCGCGTCACCGGAGCCGAAGCGGTCGAACACCCGGGCCGCGCGGTCGGCCGGGATGCCGGGGCCGTCGTCACTCACTTCGATGAGCCAGGAGTGCTCGTCCTCGACGCGCGCCCCGATCCGGACCTCCCCGTGGGGTGGGGTGTGGCGGATGGCGTTGTCCACGAGGTTTGCCAGGAGCTGAGCCATCCGAGCCGGGTCGGCGACGACCGTGAGATCAGCGGGGTGCACGCTGTGCCGGACCCGCACCGGACGGCCGTCGACGGAGGTCTCGTCAACGGCCCGCAGGAGCAGGTCCTCCACCCGAACCGGGGCCAACCGAAGCGGCACTGCCCCGGCCTCGACCCGGGAGAGGTCCAACAGGTCCGCGACGAGCTCGCTCAACCGCTCGGCCTGGTGCAGCGCCTTGCCCAAGGCGTCGTCATCGGGTTGCACGACGCCGTCGACGAGGTTCTCCAGCAGGGCGCGTTGCGCGGTGAGTGGGGTGCGCAGCTCGTGCGAGACGGTGGCCACGAGCTCGCGGCGCTGGAGGTCGGCCGACGCGAGGTCGGCGGACATCGCGTTGAAGGCTCCGGCCAGCACCCCCACCTCGTCCGACGACGTCGCCGTGACGCGCTGGCCGTAGTCGCCGCCCGCCATGGCGCGCACGGCCGACGTCATCTGCCGCAGCGGCGAGGTCATCCCCCGCGCCAGCCACTGGGTCGCGGCGAGCGCCGCCGCGACGGTGACCGGGATGCTCATCCAGAGCGGCACACCTGCGGCGTCACCGATCTGGTCGACGAGCACGGCGACGACGACGCTCACCGCGACGAGCACACCCAGCTTGACCTTGATGGAGGAGACGGGGTCGAGCGGTCGCTCGGAGCTCATCTCGGCGCTTCCAGCGCGTAACCGATTCCGTGAACGGTCCGCACCCGTTCCGGACCGATCTTGGCGCGCAGCGCCTTCACGTGGCTGTCGAGCGTGCGGGTGCCCGACGCATCGGCCCACCCCCACACCTCACTCATCAGCACTTCACGGGTGCGCACCACCCCGGGCTGGGCCGCGAGGGCGCACAGGAGGTCGAACTCCAGCGGGGTCAGGTGCAGCTCGCGCCCATCCAGGCTCACCCGGCGGGTCGAGGCGTCGAGGACCAGACCGGCCAGGTCAACACGCCCGTCCACACCCGCTGCGAGCGCCGCGGCCCGCTCGACCCGGCGCAGGAGCGCGCGCACCCGCGCCACCACCTCGCGCATCGAGAAGGGCTTGGTGACGTAGTCGTCGGCTCCCACCCCGAGCCCGACGAGCAGGTCGGTCTCGTCCGCACGGGCCGTGAGCATGAGCACCGGAACGGGTCGATCGGCCTGGATGCGGCGGCACACCTCCAGCCCGTCGAACCCCGGCAACATGACGTCGAGCACCACGAGGTCGGGGCGGTGCTGTGCGAATGCCGTGACCGCGCCGGGGCCGTCGTGGGCCTGGACCACGCCGAAACCCTCGGCGCGGAGCCGGTCGGCCACCGCGCTGTTGATCGTCGGGTCGTCCTCGACGACCAGGATCATCGCCGTGGTGGTGCTGGTTCCCTCGGTCATGGTCCGAGCGTAGGAGGGACTGTCAGGGGGGCGTGGGTGCGCCGTCTGGAGATCCTGTGAAGGTCGCCCGGGCGCACCGGGTGTTCCGTGGAGGCGCGAGCGCACCCTGACAGGCACAAGACGTGAGCCGGCTGGTACCTGAGCGTGC
>JBDTDY010000189.1:0-4495 GCA_039922835.1 Ornithinibacter sp. | reverse complement strand
CGGGGTGAAGTACGCCGAGGACCCACACCTGCAGCTGGCCCGCGACGGCGTGCTCGTGTCTGCGGACTACGAGCAGGACACGATCATGGGACAGGTCTCCAAGGCCGTGTTCTCCGGCTTCCCCGCGGGCGTGGTGCTGGTGTCCATCGTCACCGGGCTGATCCTCGTGCTCGCGGCCAACACCGCGTTCAACGGCTTCCCGGTGCTGGGCTCGATCCTCGCGCGCGACGGCTTCCTGCCGCGCCAGCTCCACACCCGCGGTGACCGTCTGGCGTTCTCCAACGGCATCCTCATCCTCGCCGGCACGGCGGTCCTGCTCGTCGTGATCTACGACGCGAAGGTGACGAGCCTGATCCAGCTCTACATCGTCGGCGTCTTCATCTCCTTCACGCTCTCGCAGATCGGCATGGTGAAGCACTGGAACCGACACCTGCGACTGGAGCAGGACCGGGCCGAGCGCGGCCGGATGCTGCGCAGTCGGGTGATCAACGGTGTCGGCGCCACGATGTCGGGCACCGTGCTGGTCGTCGTCCTCGTCACCAAGTTCATCCACGGTGCCGGCTTCGCGCTGGCCGCGATGGCCGGCCTGTTCTTCCTCATGCTCGCGATCCGCAGGCACTACGACCTGGTGCGCGACGAGCTGACGGTGAGCGAGGGTGACACCAAGCTCCAGATGCTGCCCTCCCGGGTGCACGCGATCGTGCTGGTGTCCAAGATCCACAAGCCGACGCTGCGTGCCCTCGCCTACGCGCGGGCGACCCGACCCTCGATCCTCGAGGCCGTCACGGTCGACGTGGACCCGGAGGAGACCAAGGCGCTGCAGGCCGAGTGGGACCGGCGCGACATCCCGTTGCCGCTCAAGGCTCTCGACAGCCCCTACCGCGAGATCACGAGGCCGGTGCTGGACTACGTGCAGTCGATCAGGTCCGGGAACCCGCGCGACCTCGTCGTCATCTACATCCCGCAGTACGTCGTCGGGCACTGGTGGGAGCAGGTGCTGCACAACCAGAGCGCCCTGCGCCTGCGGACCCGCCTGCTGTTCACCAACGGGGTCATGGTGTCCTCGGTCCCGTGGCGCCTGCTGTCCTCCGAAGGTGCCGAGGACCGCATGGACGGACCGGTCGTCGGCGACGTCCGACGGGGTGAGGGCTGATGGACGGCGCCTCGCTCGCGGTCGGCGACGAGGTCGAGGTGGAGGTGACCGCCTTCGCCCACGGCGGCCACTGCATCGCACGACACGAGGGGCAGGTCCTCTTCGTGCGGCACACGATCCCGGGCGAGCGGGTGCGGGCGCTCGTCACCGAGTCCGGTCCCGGTGACCGCTTCGTGCGTGCCGACGCGATCGAGGTCCTCCTCGCCTCACCGCAGCGAGTCACCCCACCCTGCCCGTATGCCGGTCCGGAACGGTGTGGTGGTTGCGACCTGCAACACGTCTCACTCGCACACCAGCGAGTGCTGAAGGCGCAGGTCGTGCAGGAGCAGCTGAGCCGGCTCGCGCACGTCGAGACCCGTGTCGAGGTAGAGCCGCTCCCGGGTGACGCGGAGGGCCTGGACTGGCGCACCAGGGTCGAGTTCGCGGTGGACGCCGAGGGGCGGGCCGGGCTGCGGCGCCACCGCTCGCACGAGGTCGTCCACGTCGACCACTGTCGCATCGCGGCGCCGGGTGTCGACCGGCTCCGGGTCACCGAGCAGTCCTGGCCCGGGGCCGAGGCGGTCGACACGGTCGCGCCCTCGGTCGGCGACCCCGTGGCGGTCCCCGTCCCCGTCACCGAGGAACCGCTCGTCACCGAGCAGGTGGATGCCACCTGGCGCATCGACGACGCGACGGTGTCGTTCTCCCGACCCTTCACCGTGGGAGCCCGCGGGTTCTGGCAGGTCCACCCCGGCGCCGCCACGACCTTCGTCACGGCCGTCATGGAGGCGCTCGCGGTGCAGCCGGGGGAACGCGCCCTCGACCTGTATGCCGGTGTCGGCCTGTTCGCGGCCGCGCTCGCCGAGGCCGTCGGCCCGGGTGGGCAGGTCCTCGCCATCGAGTCCGATGCAGAGGCGAGCGAGCACGCCCGACACAACCTCGCGGCATACGGCACGGTCGCCGTCCTGCAGGCCAGGGTCGACGACGCCTTCGGGGTGCCGCGACCGGCGCGGCGCGGGAGCACCCGGCAGCGGGGGAGCAGGCCTCGAAAGGTTGCTCGCTCTGCCCTGGTGCCGCTCGCCGCCGACGTCGTCGTCCTGGACCCTCCCCGCACAGGTGCAGGAAAGGGCGTGGCCGACGCCGTGACCGCGATGCGCCCCCGCGCCATCGCCTACGTCGCGTGCGACCCTGCAGCGCTCGCCCGTGACACCGCCTACCTCGCCGACTGCGGCTACGTGCTCGACGGGCTCCGCGCCTTCGATGCCTTCCCGATGACCCACCACGTGGAGTGCGTCGCACGCTTCGTCCCTGTCGGGTCCACCCACTGACGAGCGGGTCCGAGCGGGACCTCGCGGGGCCGCGCGGCACGGCATAGGCTCGACGTCACGAACCCGATGTGGTTAGATATCTTGATATCAAGATAAATGGCGAAGGGAGCCACGGTGGCCAGCACGAACAGCTTTGACGCCCGCGGAACACTCGAGGTCGGTGAGCAGTCCTACGAGATCTACCGGCTGTCCGCGGTCGAGGGCAGCGAGACGTTGCCCTACAGCCTCAAGGTGCTGCTGGAGAACCTCCTGCGCACCGAGGACGGCGCCAACATCACGGCAGAGCACATCAACGCCCTCGGGGGCTGGGACGCGGATGCGCAGCCCGACACCGAGATCCAGTTCACCCCGGCGCGAGTGATCATGCAGGACTTCACCGGGGTCCCGTGCATCGTCGACCTCGCCACGATGCGCGAGGCCGTCGCCGAGCTGGGCGGTGACGCGACCAAGATCAACCCGCTCGCTCCCGCGGAGCTCGTCATCGACCACTCCGTGATCATCGACGTCTTCGGGCGCCCGGACGCGTTCGAGCGCAACGTCGCCATCGAGTACGAGCGCAACGAGGAGCGCTACAAGTTCCTGCGCTGGGGGCAGACGGCATTCGACGACTTCAAGGTCGTTCCCCCGGGCACGGGCATCGTCCACCAGGTCAACATCGAGCACCTCGCCCGCACCGTGATGGTGCGCGACGGCGTCGCCTACCCCGACACCTGCGTCGGCACCGACAGCCACACCACGATGGTCAACGGCATGGGCGTGCTCGGCTGGGGCGTGGGCGGCATCGAGGCCGAGGCGGCCATGCTCGGCCAGCCGGTCTCGATGCTCATCCCGCGAGTCGTCGGCTTCAAGCTCTCGGGATCCATCCCTGATGGCGCGACCGCGACCGACGTGGTCCTCACGATCACCGAGATGCTCCGTGAGCAGGGCGTGGTCGGCAAGTTCGTCGAGTTCTACGGCGAGGGCGTCTCGGTGGTGCCGTTGGCCAACCGCGCGACGATCGGCAACATGAGCCCGGAGTTCGGCTCCACGTGTGCGATCTTCCCGATCGACGAGGTGACCCTGGACTACCTTCGCCTCACCGGCCGCTCCCAGGAGTCGATCGCGCTCGTCGAGGCCTATGCCAAGGAGCAGGGCATGTGGCTCGAGCCGGGCCCCGGCCAGCCGCAGGCGCGCTACTCCGAGTACATCGAGCTCGACCTCTCGAGCGTCGTGCCCTCGATCGCGGGGCCGAAGCGCCCGCAGGACCGCATCGAGGTGACCGGTGCCAAGCGACAGTTCCGCGGTGACCTGCAGAACTACGTCGTCGACGGCGTCGGCATCGAGAAGAGCAGCGTCGACACCGAACTGTCGAACTCCTTCCCGGCATCCGACAGCCCGAGCCACGACGCGCTCGAGGCCTCGGAGACCGCAGGCCACCCGAGCCACTCCAGCCCTCGGGAGAACGGTGACCGCGCGAGCAACCCTGCCACGGTGAGCATCAACGGCACTGAGGTCGTCATCGACCACGGGCACGTCGCGATCGCGTCGATCACCTCGTGCACCAACACCTCGAACCCCTCGGTGATGATGGCGGCGGCGATGCTCGCCAAGAATGCCGTCGAGCGCGGGCTGTCGGTTCCGGCATGGGTCAAGACCTCGATGGCCCCGGGGTCAAAGGTCGTCACCGGCTACTACGACAAGGCCGGCATGTGGCCCTACCTGGAGAAGCTCGGCTTCTACCTCGTGGGCTACGGCTGCACGACCTGCATCGGCAACTCCGGCCCGATCATCGACGAGGTCTCCCAGGCGGTCAACGCCAACGACCTCGCCGTCGTGTCGGTGCTCTCGGGCAACCGCAACTTCGAGGGGCGGATCAACCCCGACATCAAGATGAACTACCTCGCGTCGCCGCCCCTGGTGATCGCCTACGCCCTCGCGGGCACGATGGACTTCGACTTCGAGACCGAGCCGCTCGGACAGGACCCCGACGGCAACGACGTGTTCCTCCACGACATCTGGCCCGCACCGGCCGACGTCGAGCGCACCATCGCCGAGA
>JBDTDY010000188.1:0-7448 GCA_039922835.1 Ornithinibacter sp. | reverse complement strand
CGGCTCGACCTCCGCCTCGACGACGGGCACAGAAATCGCCGGATCGGAGGTGATCACGACCCGACCCGTGCGCGCGTCGATCACCTGGGCCACGCGGTTCCCGAGGGCCAGCGGGTGCGCCTGGAGTAGCGTGTCGATGGGGTGCAGCTGCACGTCGGACTTCAGCTCACCCGCCTCCGCGACAGCGAGGTCGCGGGCCGACGCGTCCAGGAGCTGGCCGAGGGAGAGGTAGACGACCCCGGCAATGGCGGCGCTCACCAGCAGCACGACGGGCATCGTCAGCACGAGGATGCGACTGCGGACACCGAGCCGAAGGGCCATGCGCCGAGTGTAAGGACCCCTGTGCCGCCCGACCCCGGCTGCGAGCGCGCGCCGGGCCGGTCGTGGTGCGTCACCGAGCCGGCGCCGCTCGAGCGCAACTGACGTGAAAGTCCCGCCAGCCCCCCGTGGTGGCTACCGTCAGGGGATGCGCGGGGGATGGCCCCGGCGCGGGTCCAGCAGCGCGGCCTTCCACCTTCACGGTCAGGACACTCACGTGCGCGCACCTTCACGATCCCACCCGACAGCCCGGGTGGTCGACGACGCCGTGGCTCGCGTGCTCGATGGCTGCGGGGCTGGTCGGCACCTCACGACGCAGCACCGCGAGCAGATCGTCCTTGCCGCCATCGACCTCGCCGACTCCGTCGCCCACAGGTATCGCGGTCGCGGTGTCGACCTCGAGGACCTGCAACAGGTCGCGAGGCTGGCCCTGGTCAAGGCTGCCGCCCGATACCGACCCGCCGAGGGCACGTTCTCTGCCTTCGCCGTTCCGACCATCTCGGGAGAGGTCAAACGTCATTTCCGCGATCACGGCTGGGTGGTGCGACCGCCGAGGTCTCTGCAGGAGCGCAGGGCTGCTGTCACGTCGGCGCAGGAGTCGCTGCGTCACCTCCTCGCTCGCGATGCCACGGCGGAGGAGGTGGCTGAGCTGCTGGGTGTGGACGGGTCCGCGGTGCGCCAGGCCCTGCTGTGCGCCTCCGGGTTCAGGCCCGTGTCCCTTGACGCACCCTTGGCCGCGAACGGCTCGTGCCTGGGCGACGGCATCGTCGAACCGGAGGACCCCTATGCCTGCATCGAGGTGCGCTCGATGCTGCACGAGGCGCTGGGGCACCTCGATGACCGGGAGCGACTCGTCGTGCGACTTCGGTTCGGTGAGGAGCTGTCCCAAGCCGACATCGGAGCGCAGATCGGGGTGAGCCAGATGCAGGTCTCGCGCATCCTGGACTCCATCACCCGGCGCCTGCGCCGACACCTCGACAGCGGGCTCGCGGCCTGACGCCACGCCACGCCGAGTCGTCTCGCCGAGCCGGTGACCGCCGCCGAGGACCGGTGCTCAGGTCACGCGTCGCCTGGACGGGCCGCCCAGAGTGGCCCACACCACGTGCCCGGTGCGGTCCTCGCCGACTCCCCACTCGTGGGCGAGTGCGCGCACCACCCTCAGCCCGCGTCCACTGTCGCGCCAGACCCCGTGGGGGACGGGATGCGGGGTGGTGGTGCTGCCGCCGTCGGTGACCTCCACCTCGAGGGAGTCCGGGCGCACCTTCCAGCGCACCCGAATCGTCTCGTCCGACAGGGGCCAGGCGTGCCGGAAGGCATTCGTCAGCAGCTCGGTGAGGACGATCTGCGCGTCCTCCACCAGGTCCTCGCAGGCACCGTGGGCGACCAGGTCGTCAGCCATCAGGGCCCGCACCTGGCCGACGGCCTCACTGTGCACCGGCGTCCGCACGGTGGAGATGCTGCAGCCATCACCCGGCCCGGGGCGCCGGGTCAGGGCCAACGCGCCCTGCGGCTCGACGACCGGCGCGACCGGCGCGACCGCAGCGACCGCGACGGATCCGGGGTCGTGGTGTGTGCTGTCGTGGTCCACGCGCTGTCCTTCGATCGAGGGGAGGCCACGCTGCTGGACCGGATGCCGTGCCACGAGTGAGCACGGCGGCATCACCGTAGCACCGGATCAGGTGGGGGTCGACACCTCTCGATCGACCCGGTCGGTCGCCGCCGGAGTCACTGCCTCGCTTCGCGCGTTTCCCGCACGTGGATGCGGGTCGGGGTGCTGTCGAGACCACGCTCCATCACCCACCGCACCGCCTGGCTGCGCGTGGTGACTCCCATGGTCCGGTAGGCGGAGCGGATGTAGGACTTGATCGAGTTGATGCTCAGGTAGGTCCTGGCCGCGATCTCGGTGTTGGACAGCCCCCGGCTCACCAGGGCGACGACCTCGGCCTCCCGCGCCGTCAGACCCTGCCGGCGTCCGGGCCAGTCACCCGCCACGAGGGCCGAGTCCCCCGTCGGCTCCGGTGCCACCACGACCTCTCCGTCATGGACCCGCTCGATGCAGCCCACGAGGTCGACGGCCGAGAGACTCTTGGAGACCACCCCCTTGACCCCGCGGGCGAGAGCCTGCTCCACCACGTCCGTCTGCAGGTTCCACGTGTAGACCACGAGCGCGCCGATCAGCGGGTTGGCGACCACGGCGTCCAGGTCGGCGGTCTGCGTGCCGGTCATCGAGAACGCGTCGTAGAGCGCCACGTCGACCGCCACCGAGACCGGGAGGTCGACATCGAGCTCGAGCACGTCCACCCGGTCGGAGTAGGGCTCCAGGAGCCCGAGGACGCCCCGGACGACGACCTCGTAGTCGTTGATCACGGCCAGCGTGGTGGGGCGGTGGGGCTCGGTCACGACTGCACCGTATGCCGGGAGCCGGCTCCGTGGCCCACTCCGGTCCGCTCCGGCGCCCATGGGACCAGAACGCGGGCCCCACCCCTGCGGGTGAAGCGCTGCGCCCGGACGCCCACCTAGCATTGCCAGAATGTCATCCATGGACCCGTGGGAGTTCTCCACCTGGGGGGTCGCGCCGCTGGCGGAACGAGTGCACGAGGTCGAGTCGCTCGATGACGCGCTGAGCCTCGGGGTGTCGCTGGAGCCGCTCGCCGTCGCCCTGGGCCAGCGATCCGCCCCGCTCCTTGACGCCCTCGCGACGCTGGGCAGCGCCGACCTGAGCGTGGCCCGCGCCGTCGAACCGCACCTGGACGCGACCGCGATCCTCGCCCAGGCCGCGCGTCAGGCCGTGGAGCACCCGAACGCTCCGGACGGTGCGACGTGGGGCGTCTTCGCGGCCTCCCCTCCCGGCCAGGGGGTGCGCGCGTCCCACGAGAGGACCGGCGACGGGTGGCGGCTCCGGGGGAGCAAGCCGTGGTGCTCCCTGGCCGACCGGGTCTCCCACGCGCTCGTCACGGCGTCGGACGACGAGGGTCGGCAAGGACTCTTCGCCGTCGCCCTCGCGGGAGTCGACTTCGACGCCAGCACGTGGCAGCCCCTGGGGCTGCGCGAGATCACCACCGGAACCCTCGGCTTCGACGGTCAGCAGGCCCAGCCCGTGGGGGGACCCGGGTGGTACCTCGAGCGCCCGGGCTTCTCGTGGGGAGGCGTGTGCGTCGCCGCCGTGTGGTTCGGTGCGGCCGCCGCGCTCGCCGGGTCCCTCTTCGAGGCGGCCCGCAGGCGTCACCCCGACCAGATCGCACTCCACCACATCGGCACCTGCGACGTGTTGTTGCATGGCGCGCACGCGGTGCTGCGCGACGCCGCCGAGACCATGGATGACCCTGACTGCTCCCCTGCCGACTCCGTCATCGTGGCGGCCAGGGTCAGGGCGCACGTCGCCTCCGTCGCGGAGCAGGTCATGACCACCGTCGGGCACGCGCTCGGCCCAGGGCCCCTGGCCCTGGACCTCCCCCACCTCACGAGGGTCGCGGACCTCACCCTGTACCTGCGCCAGCACCACGCGGAGCGGGACCTGGCACGACTGGGCCAACTGGTGGCAGATGACGCCGCCCAGCCGGACGCCCCGGTGAGCCGGTGAGCACCGAGCAGGTGGTGTTCTCGAGGCACGACCCGGGCACCTCCGAACGCGAGTGGTGGGCTGCGCCACAGTGGCAGGACGTGCCCGCGCTCGACACGCAGGAGGTGGTTCGACGACATCCCCACGTCCTCGTCGTCGCGGCCCACCCCGACGACGAGGCCATCGGCATCGGCGGGCTGCTCTCGGACCTGGCGGGTCTCGGCGCGAGGCTCACCGTCTTGCTGGCCACGAGTGGCGAGCGCTCGCACGAGTTGCCTGACGAGGACTCACGCTCGGCGCTGGCTCGGGCTCGGCGCCGGGAGAGCGAGCGCGCGCTGCTCGGGCTGGCACCAGGAGCCGAGATCGTGCACCTGGGTCTGCCCGACACCCGGGTCTGCGACGTCGAGGAGGTGGTGGCCGCAGCGGTGGCCGAGCGCGCGGGTCCTGACACCCTGGTCCTCGCACCCTGGTTCGAGGACGGCCACACCGACCACGACGCGGTCGGTCGCGCCGCGCGTGCCGCCGGCGCAGCCGTCGGTCTCGCGGTGGCGTTCTACCCGATCTGGCTGTGGCACTGGAGCACGCCCGAGTCGATGACCTGGGATCGGCTCGTCGCAGTCGAGGTGAGCCTCACCGGGTGCTGGCGCAAGCGGGCCGCGCTCGAGGAGTTCCGGTCCCAGACCCGGGCCATCGGCATCCCTGACGGTTCCGAGCACCGTGACACTCCAGTGATCACGGCGGAGCTCCAGCAGCGCTCCACCCGCCTCGTGGAGACACTCCTGGACCCGTGCGGGGTCCTCCCGGTCCGCACGGCCGAGGTCGACGCCTCCCGGGTCGCTGCCCGGACTGCGGGTTTCGACGAGATGTATGACCACAGCGGCGACCCGTGGCGCTTCTCCGGCTCCTTCTACGAGCAGCGCCGGCGCGCCCTGGTCCTGGCCGTGCTCGGCCGAGCCTCGTATGGCCGGGTGCTCGAGATCGGGTGTGCGGATGGCGGCCTCACGAGGGCTCTGGTGGAGCGCAGCCCGGCGGTCACGGCGCTGGACACCAGCGCGCGAGCGGTCGACGCCGCGCACGCGGCCGCGCCGACGGCGTCGGTGAGCAGGGGGGAGGCGCCGACCGCCATGCCGGCCGGCCCATTCGACCTCGTGCTCCTCAGCGAGGTCGGCTACTTCCTCTCGCCGCTCGAGCTGATGGCAACGCTCCGAAGGGCAGTGGCGAGTCTCGCGGCAGGGGGCGAGATCGTGCTGTGTCACTGGCAGCACCCCACTCTCGGGGTGCCCCTCGACGGGGCTCTGGTCCACGAGCAGGCTGCGGCCGTGATGGGCCGACCGCCACGGGCGTCCTACCGCGACGGCGACCTGGCCATCGACGTCTGGGGTGAGGGGGAGACCCTCGCCGAGCAGGAGGGCCGCGCGTGAGCGGCATCCGCGCCCTCATGGTGACGATCCCGGTCCGCGACGAGGAACAGCTCCTGCACGCAACCCTCGTCAGCGTCACCGCCGCCGTCGACGCGCTGAGAGCCGTGAGAGCGGACATCGCGACCTGCGTGGTGGTCGCGCTGGACCGCTGCTCGGACCGGTCCGCTGCCATCGCGCAGAGTCACGGTGCCGTGACGGCGGAGACCGAGGGCCGCGGCGTCGGTGCCTCACGGGACACCGCCATCCGCGTCGGGCTACAGGCTCTCGCAACCAGCGAAGCGGCAACCTGGGTGGCGTCCACCGACGCCGACACGATCGTCCCGACCAGCTGGTTGACACGTCAGGTGATGTGGGCGGAACAGGGCACCGACCTGGTCGTCGGCACGGTCGAGCCGGGTGCCGTCGAGGATCCGCTGGCCCTGACGAGGTGGCAGGAACGACACCGGCTCGCAGAGGGCCACCACCACGTCCATGGCGCCAACCTGGGCATGCGCGCCTCCCGCTGGCGGGAGGTCGGTGGGTTCGGCCCGCTGCTGCTCCACGAGGACGTGTCCCTGGTCGCGCGCATCAGGGCGAGCACCGCCGTGTGCGTCGCGACGGACACCACGCGGGTCCGCACCTCGGGTCGGTCGACCGGTCGCGTGCAGGGTGGCTTCGCGACCTATCTCAGCGCGCTCTCCTCCCACTCCCTCTGACCCACGTCTCCCTCGCGCACCGAGCCCATCGACTGCGTGCGTCGTCGCCGGGTCCGCTCCCTGGCGAAGCGAATGCCGTGGCCCATCGCCAACTCAGGACATCAGCCCGACAGTCCGCAGTGCTCGATGGCCAGCACCGCGAGCGCCTTGGCAACCGTGAGGACCTCCTCCACGGGGACCTTCTCGAGCGGGCCGTGCACCAACCCGGGGTCACCGGGGCCGTACTGCACGGTGGGCACCCCCACCAGCTCGGTCATCAGACGGAGGTCGCTGCCGTAGGGAGCGCCCCAGCGCTGCTGCGGCCGGCCGGACACCGCGGCGTGCGCGGCGCTCACCCGGTCTGCGAGGCTCGAGCCCTCCGGAAGCCTGGAGGACGCGAACACCCCTCCCCACCAGTCGATCTCCACGGGGTGAACCCTCAGCCACGGATCCGCGGCGCACGCCCGCGCCACCGCGTCCTCCAACACCGCGCGGGCCTGGGCCACGCTCTCGCCCAGCGCCACGCCGTAACGCCCCTCGGCGACGAGCAGGTCGGGCACGGAGGAGGCCCAGTCACCGGCACGCACCATGCCGACCTCGATCGGGTAGGCGACGTCCCACCGCGCCATGATCGGGTCCACGCTCTCGTTGCGCCGCGCCTCGAGGTCGCGCAGGGCTCGGAACACCGGCCAGAACATCTCCAGGGCACTGACCCCGCTCGTGCGCATCGAGCCGTGGGCTGCCAGGCCCCGCACTCGCAGTCGGAACGTCAGCGACCCACCGTTCGCCGGGGCGATGTCGAGCGAGGTCGGCTCCGGGATCACGCACGCATCGGCCCGCCACCCTCGCTCCAGCAGGGCGAAGGTGCCCATTCCCCCGTCCTCCTCCCCCTGCACAGCGGCGAGGAGCAGGTCCCCCGAGAGGGGCACCGCGAGCTCGGTGACGGCACGCACGGCCCACATCGCGGCGGCCAGGCCGCCCTTCATGTCGCAGGCTCCGCGCCCGTGCACGGCACCGTCGGCCAGCCGTCCGTCGAAGGGGTCTGGCGACGGCCAGCGGCTCAGGTCACCGGTGGGCACGACGTCCACGTGGCCGTTGAGCATCAGCGAGGGCCCGTCCCCCTGGCCCCGCACCGCTCCGACCAGTCCCCACGCCGTGCTGCGCTCAACCTCCATACCGGGAAATTCCGGTGAGCGGGCGAGGTCGGCGAGAGGCGCCTCCCAGTGGTCCACCTCGAACCCGAGGCGGCGGAAGCGCTCGGCCAGGAGGGCCTGGATCTCGTGCTCCGCCTGCGTGCCGGACACGCTCGGCACGCGCACCAGCTCCTGCAGGTCGGCGATGACCTCCGATTCGTGGTCATCGACCCACGAGACCACCCGCTGCACCCACACCGCTCGCTCCTGCGCCGTCACCATGGGCCAAGGATCATGCATGCTTCACGGTATGCCCGCAGCGGGGCCGCACCAGATCCACCGT
>JBDTDY010000187.1:0-3132 GCA_039922835.1 Ornithinibacter sp. | reverse complement strand
CAGCGACGCCGATGCCGTGGCTCGGCGCAGGGTGTCGAGGTCGAGGGGCGTCACCGAGGCAACCAGCACGAGGTTGCCGAAGCGCTTCCCCTTGAGCACCTCGTGCAGCCCCAGGAACGCGACGTGCCCCACCGCCTGGCGAGCACCTGCGGCCACCCGCGCGGCATAGCGCAGCCCTGGCTCGTCGGCGACGTTGGCGAGCAGCAGCCCATCCGGCGCGAGCACACGGCGCACCTCGGCCCACCACTCCACGGTGGAGAGTTCTGGCGGCACCTGACCCCCGGCATACGCGTCCAGCACCACCACGTCCGCACTCCCGGCGGCCAGCGCGGTCATCCCGCTGGCCCCGTCGACGGGGCGCACCCTGATCCGGTGGCCGCGAGGAAGGGGGATCTCGCTCCGGACGCGCTCGGTGAGGGCGGCGTCGGGCTCGAGCACCACCTGGGGCGACCCCGGGCGGGTGGCGTGCACCCACCGGGCCAGCGTGAGCCCGGCCCCGCCGACATGGGTGACCCGCAGGCGACCGTCGGCCGCGAGGGCGTCGATCGCGAGTGCGAGGTGCTGGACGTACTCGAAGTCGAGCCGGGTGGCATCCTCGACGTCCACGGCCGACTGCGGCTGGCCGTCGACGACGACCGTGACGAGGGTGCCCTCGCGCTCGAACACCGGCTCGTCCACCCCGGAAGGCTACGCGGTGCCTCCCGGGCTCCCGCGCCTACGATGGTTCGTATGCCGTCCCGCCGCCGCATCCCGCCCTCTGCAGGTCGGGCGGCCCTGGCCGCGTGGCGGGCGGCGCCCGATGACATCGACCGGGCCACGAGGGGCACAGCGGTGCGCTACGCCCTCGAGGAGCTGGCGCAACGGCATCCGGGACGCAGTGTCGAGGTGCGGGTGCCACCGTTCGGCGCCGTGCAGTGCGTCGAGGGGCCGACCCACACGCGGGGCACCCCGCCGAACGTCGTCGAGACCGATGCCCAGACCTGGCTGCTGCTGGCGACGGGCGGCACGGCCTGGTCGCACGCCCTCGCCGAGGGGGTGCTGCGCGTCAGTGGGACTCGGGCATCACTCGACGCGCTGCTGCCGCTGAGCGACCCCCGCCCGGAGCGCTGAGCGATGCGCCACGGCATCACGATCCTCCCCGAGGGCACCTGGGCGCAGGCGGCGCCGCGGTGGACTGCCGCCGAGGAGATGGGTTTCGACCACGCGTGGACCTACGACCACCTCGTCTGGGGCGGCCTCGTGGGCGTGCCGTGGTTCGCGGCGGTGCCGACCCTCGCGGCCGCCGCCGGCGTGACCACCCGCATCGGTTTGGGCACCTTCGTCTCCTCGCCCAACTACCGCCACCCCTACACCTACGCCCGCGACGTGTTGACCCTGGACGACATCAGCGACGGGCGGTTCCTGTGCGGCCTGGGCACCGGCGGGGACCTCGACTCCAGCATCATCGGGGGGGACCTCACGCTCGGCGAGCGGGTCGCGCGGTTCCACGAGTTCGTGCCGCTGCTCGACCGGCTGCTGCGCGAGGACCACGTGGACCACGAAGGGAAGTGGTTCACGACCCGTGACGCGCGCACCAGTCCTGCGCCCGTGCGCGACCGGGTGCCGTTCTACATCGCCGCCAACGGCCCGAAGTCGGTGCGTCTGGCGGCCACCCTGGGTGATGCGTGGGTCACCTACGGTGGCAGGGGCGAGACCCTGGACGGCTGGTTCGCGCACGTGGCGACGCTCGTCGAGCGCTTCGACGACGCGCTGGCGGCCACCGGTCGCGGGCCGGTCTCACGGGTGCTCTCCCTCGATTCCTCACCGAGGTTCTCCCTCGAGTCCGTCGAGCTCTACGCCGAGATGGCCGGCCGGGCAGGTGACCTCGGCTTCACGGATGTGGTCACCCACTGGCCCAGGGCGAACGGCCCGTATGCCGGTGACCCGGCGGTCCTGGAGGCCGTCGCCGCCACCGTCCTCACCCGGCGCTGACCCCGACCCACCCCACACCCTCCCCGACGTCACAGACCTCCCCCACCTCGTCTGTCAGATCGCCGGTGACACGCCGCGAAACGGCGTGTCACCGGCATCCTGACAGACGACGTCGGGGAGGGGAGGGGTCAGACGAGGTCGATGACGACCAGCGGCTTCGTCGTCGGCTGGTCGGACCCACCTGCGGGCTCCAGCGTCATGCCCACCTTCGAGGCGGTGTTGGCGTCCCCGTCGAGCAGCTGCGCTCCGGTCCCGTCGTCGGCAGGGTCCATCAGGCCCGCGGAGGTGACCGAGCCGCCCTTGGTGAAGTACCAGAGCTGGTAGGTCTTGCCCTCTGGGGCAGGCGGGAGGCCCGTGACGCTGATCGCCGACTGGCCGAGCTGTCGGCTGTAGTCGACCTTCGCGGTCACGGCGCCGTCGTTGAACGAGAGCGTCGTGGCGTCGGGCGCGCTCTGGACTTGCTCGATCGCCGAGATGGAGGTTCCCGTGTCGTTGCTCCACGGGCTCCAGGCGATACCCCCCACCGAGAGCAGCACGGCAGCCGCTGCGGCTGCGAACCACGTCGAGGTGCGCCGGAACAACGGCACCACGGGGGCGAGGTGCTCCTTCTCGGCGGTGACCGGGTGGGCCCGGTCGTCGGGAGAGGCGTCGGCGGATGCCGCGACCTCACCCTTGGAGGGCGCAGTGGGGGGCTGCTGTGGGGCCGTCGCGTCAGGGGTGGACGGTGCCTCGGCCTCGCTGGTGAGCGGAGGCAGGGGCCGGACCCGGGTGATCCCGGCCAGCACTGAAGCGCGCAGGGCGGGGGAAGGGGTGGCCTCGGTCAGGGATCCGAGGGAGTGGGCTGCGGAGGACAGCTCGGCGACCTCGGCACGGCAGTCGGCACACACCGCGAGGTGCTGCTCGAAGGACGTGCGCTCGGTGTCGTCAAGGGCGTCGACCGCGTAGGCGCCGGACAGGTGGTGCAGGTCGGGGCTCATGCCGGTACTCCCAACGTGTCTCGTAGACGGATCAATCCGTCTCTGATGCGGGTCTTCGCGGTGCCCAGCGGCAGGTCGAGCAGTCGGGCCACCTCGGTGTGCGTGTAGCCACCGAGATAGGCCAGCTCGACCGCACTGCGCTGTGCATCGGTCAGAGTGGAGAGTGCGCGCCGCACCCGCTGGG
>JBDTDY010000186.1:0-4922 GCA_039922835.1 Ornithinibacter sp. | reverse complement strand
CGAGCCCGCCGGTGACGATGATGCCGACCTGGGCGACGAGGTTGGCCAACAGGATGGGGGAGAGCCATCGCGCGGCGGGGGAGACCCTCGTCGGGGTCTCGGTGGGGCTGGTGTCGGTGCTCGTCACGCCACAAGGCTACGGCGCGAGAGTGCGACCTTCGACGTCGGTCAGTCGCCCCAGCGGAAGAATCGGGAGGCGGCGGCGCCGGCGCCCAGCCCCCAGACAACCAGGACCCCCCACTGTGCCCAGGGCCAGCCGCCGTCGAGTGCCGAGCGGGTGGCGTCGCCGAGGGCTCCGGAGGGCAGGCTCGCGGCGAGTGTGGACAGGGCTCCGGGAAGCTTGTCTGTCGGGAGAAGGGTGCCCAACCCCAGCAGCATGACCCACACGAGGTTGGCGATCGCGAGGACCGCCTCCGCCCGGATCGTTCCCGCGAGCAGCAGGGCCAGCGCCACGAAGGCGAGGGCACCGAGCAGGAGCGTCACCACGGTCGGCGCGATGCCGGCCAGGTCGGGCCGCCACCCCAGCGCGACGCCCAGCCCACCGAGGACGACCACCTGCACGCACAGGACGACCAGCACGGCGATCGCCTTGCCGGCGAGCAGGCCGCCACGGCCGAGGGGCGTCACCCCGAACAGGCGGAGCACCCCCGCCCGGCGGTCGAACCCGGTGCTGATCGCCTGTCCCGTGAAGGCCGTCGACACCACGGCCAGGGCGAGCGTGTCCGCCACGGCCAGGTCGACCCTGCGGCCCGGCCCGAGGTCCGGCACGGAGGAGAGCGTCAGGCCGACGAGGGCCAGGGCCGGGAGGACCACCGAGACGAGCAGCTGCTCTCCGTTGGAGAGCAGGGTGCGTGTCTCGAAGCGGGCCTGCGCCAGGACTCGGGTGCCGGTCGGCGACGCCGAGCTCATCGGGAGCCGTCGCTCGTCAGGGCGAAGTAGACGTCCTCGAGGCGACGACCACCGCGCACCTCGTCCGGGGACCCGTCGGCCACGACCCGGCCGGAGGCCATGATGACGATGCGGTCGGCCAGCCGCTCGGCCTCCTCGAAGGAGTGCGTGGTGAGCACGACCGCAGCCCCGCGGTCGGCCTCGGACCGGATCAGGGACCACACGTCCAGCCGCGCGTGCGGGTCGAGCCCGGCAGTGGGTTCGTCGAGGAAGAGCACGTCGGGCGAGCCGATGAGGGCGGCTGCCAGGGCGACTCGCTGGCGTTGACCCCCCGACATGCGTCGGACCGTGGTGCGGGCGAACTGCTGGATGCCCAGGCGCTCGGTGAGCTCGGAGACCTCTCGCGGTGCGGCATACAGGGACGCGAGGTGGGTGAGCAGCGGGCCCGGTCGCACGGTGGTCGGCAGTCCACCGTCCTGAAGCATGACCCCGACCCTGGCCCGATGGTCGGTGGACGCGTGCCACGGGTCGCTCCCCAGCACCTGCGCAACCCCCGAGTCCGCACGCTGCAGACCGACGAGGCACTCGATGCTCGTGGTCTTCCCGGCACCGTTGGGGCCGAGCACAGCGGTGACCGCACCGGCATCCGCAGCCCAGGTCGCGTCCTCCAGCGCCCGGGTCTGTCCGTAGGACTTGCGCAGTCCGCGCAGCACAACTGCACCATCCATGGCCAGACATCCTAGGCTGGCGCCCATGTTGCGCATCGACAGGGAGGCCCTGCCCGCCACTGCGGTCGCGGCACTGCCCGCAGCCCTGGCCCTTCTTGCCCGGAAGCCACGCACCGCCGCGGCTCTCGCGGTGCTCCCGCTGGCGGTGGCTGCCTTCTTCCGAGACCCGGACCGCACCCCGGACTCGGCGACCGTCCCGGTGGACGACGTGCTCTCCCCGGCCGACGGCAAGGTCATGTATGCCGGACCCGGCCAGGACGGCGTGGCACCGGAGGGGGAGTGGCAGCAGGTGAGCATCTTCCTGTCGGCGTTCGACGTGCACATCAACCGGGCCCCCTACGGCGGACGGGTCACCGAGGTGGTCGAGCGGCCCGGCAAGTGGCTCGCGGCCTACAAGCACGAGAGTGCGCACCTCAACGAGCGCAGCGACATCACCGTGGAGCGCGAGGTCGCAGGAGAGGTGCGGCGCGTGCACTACCGCCAGATCGTCGGGCTGATGGCGCGACGGGTCGTGACCCGCATCTCCGAGGGCGAGGACGTCGCCACCGGTGCCCGCATCGGCCTGATGAAGTTCGGCTCCCGAATGGACGTTTTCGTTCCGCCGGCCTGCGACCTCCTCGTCTCTCGCGGCGAGAGGGTGCTTGCCGGGGAGACCGTGATTGCCCGGTGGCGCACTGGCGCAGGGATCACCGGGTGAGCGCCGGCGACGACGGCGGCAGGCGCCGCATCCTGGACCGGTGGCGGCTGGTGTCCCCGACCGGGGCCGAGGTCGTCTCGCTGCGACAGCTGCCGAAGCGGGAGCGGCTGCGCCTGCTGGCGCCGAGCATCTTCACCACGCTGAACATGGTGAGTGGCTTCTCCTCGGTGCTGCTGGCCTTCCGGCAGGAGTTCACCCTGGCCGCGATCCTCATCGCGTTCTCGATCGTCATGGACATCGCTGACGGATTCGTCGCCCGCCTCGTGGGTGCCACCTCGCCGTTCGGTCTCCAGCTGGACTCCCTCGCCGACCTCATCTCCTTCGGGCTGGCCCCTGCTGTGCTGGTCCACACCTGGGCACTGGACGAGTGGCCCCTCCTCGCCTGGTTGGTGGCGTTCTTCTGGCTCGCGTGTGCGGCCTTCCGACTGGCCCGCTTCAACGTCACCATCGACCCGCTCGACGACAAGCGCTACTTCATCGGGCTGCCCTCGCCCGGTGCCGCGGCGGTCGTGATGGCAACGATCTTCGCACTGGATTCGCCCTCGTTCGGGCCCGGCACCGGCCCGTGGAGTGCGTGGTTCCCGCTGCTGGTGAGCGTCATTCCCGCGCTGCTCATGGTGATGACCGTGCGTTTCCGTTCCTTCCGATCCCTCCTGTCGCCCAGATCGAGCGCGGGGCGCGCGACGACCGTGGCGATCGGCGTCGCGATCCTGCTGGGGCTGGTTCTGGCGCCCGGGACGACCGGCGTGGTCGTCGCCTACGGCTTCGTGCTCACCGCACCTCTGGGCGTGCTCACAGCA
Organism: Ornithinibacter sp.; assembly: GCA_039922835.1. GTDB lineage: Bacteria > Actinomycetota > Actinomycetes > Actinomycetales > Dermatophilaceae > Fodinibacter. The sequence continues at coordinate 1,809 of JBDTDY010000186.1, read as the reverse complement.
CCCCTGCGCCTGCGCCTGTTCGGGTCGGACTCGGTGGCCCCACCGCGTCACCGGCTCCGCTCGGTGTTCCTCCCCATCGACGACGAGGACGAGCTCGTCGAGAGTTAGGACACCCTTCCTTGGACACGCCCGCGGCAATTACCTAACATGGGTGTGTGGTTAATACCGATGGCAGCACCCTGGAGTCGCCGACGCGCGACCGGGTGATGCGTGTCGTCAGCCAGGAGGGGCCGGTCGGCATCGCCGGACTGGTCGAGCGGCTCGGGCTGACCGAGACCGCGGTGCGTCGCCACGTCGACGTCCTGGAGGCCGACGGGCTCGTCGAGTCCCGCGAGGCCACCGGGCCGAGGCGCCGCGGGCGCCCCGCGCGGGCCTGGGTGCTCAGCGACAAGGGGCATCGCTCCCTCGTCTCGGACTACGACCACCTCGCGGGTGAGGCGGTGCGTTTCCTCCGGGCCACCGCTGGGGACAAGGCGGTCCTCGCGTTCGCCGAGCAGCGAGCGGCCGACCTCGAGGAGCGGTTCGCCGAGCAGGTGGCCGCAGTCGGCGACGATCCTTCCGCCCGGGCGACTGCCCTCGTCGAAGCCCTCAACACCGACGGCTACGCAGCCTCGGCCCGCACGGTCGACGCCGCCGACGGGTCCGGTGCCCTCACCGGCATCCAGCTGTGCCAGGGCCACTGCCCGGTCCAGCACGTCGCCGCCGAGTTCCCCCAGTTCTGTGATGCCGAGACCGAGGCGTTCTCACGTCTTCTCGGTGTCCATGTCCAGCGCCTCGCCACCCTGGCGCAGGGCGACCACGTCTGTACCACCTTCGTCCCCACCCCGACGCTCGAAAGGCGAACGCGATGACCAGCTCCATCGAAGAGCTCAACCCAGGTCTGAAGGACCTCGGACACTATGCGTTCGGCTGGGCCGACAGCGACGTCGCTGGCGAGACCGCCCGCCGCGGGCTGTCCACCGAGGTCGTCCAGGACATCTCCGACCGCAAGAACGAGCCGCAGTGGATGCTCGACCTGCGGCTGAAGTCGCTGCGGCTGTTCGACAAGAAGCCCATGCCCAACTGGGGCTCGGACCTCACCGGCATCGACTTCCAGAACATCAAGTACTTCGTGAAGTCGACCGAGAAGCAGGCCACCAGCTGGGAGGACCTGCCCGAGGACATCAGGACCACCTACGACCGTCTCGGCATCCCCGAGGCCGAGAAGCAGCGCCTCGTCGGCGGCGTCGCCGCGCAGTACGAGTCCGAGGTCGTCTACCACCAGATCCGAGAGGACCTGGCCGAGAAGGGTGTCATCTTCGTCGACACCGACACCGGGCTCCGTGAGTACGAGGACCTCTTCCGCGAGTACTTCACCTCCGTGATCCCCGCCGGCGACAACAAGTTCGCTGCGCTCAACACCGCCGTCTGGTCGGGTGGCTCGTTCGTCTACGTGCCGCCGGGCGTGCACGTCGACATCCCGCTGCAGGCCTACTTCCGGATCAACACCGAGAACATGGGGCAGTTCGAGCGCACCCTGATCATCGCCGACGAGGGCTCCTCGGTGCACTACGTCGAGGGCTGCACCGCGCCGATCTACAAGAGTGACTCGCTGCACTCCGCGGTCGTCGAGATCATCGTGAAGAAGAACGCTCGAGTGCGCTACACCACGATCCAGAACTGGTCCAACAACGTCTACAACCTCGTCACCAAGCGCGCGACCTGCGCCGAGGGCGCGACGATGGAGTGGATCGACGGCAACATCGGCTCCAAGGTGACGATGAAGTACCCCGCCGTCTTCCTCCTCGGCGAGCACGCCCGCGGCGAGAC
>JBDTDY010000185.1:0-2646 GCA_039922835.1 Ornithinibacter sp. | reverse complement strand
CCCCGGGGCAGACGTCGGGGCGGCCATCGACGCCGGCATCGACGTCGCGATCGGCAGCGCCTGGACCCTCGACGTGGTCCGCGCGGCCGCGGTCGAACGCGGTCGACCGGTGCGCGTGCAGGTGAAGGTGGACACGGGGTTGGGCCGCGGGGGTGTGCTCGAGGACTGGTCGGAGATGGTCGCCGCCCTCGCTGGGGCCCAGGCCGAGGGCGCCGTGGAAGTGACAGGCGTGTTCTCCCACTTCGCCTGGGCCGATGCGCCCGACCACCCGACCGTGCGATCCCAGCAGGAGCGGTTCCTCGACGCCTGTGACGAGCTCGAACGGGCCGGCATCCGACCGCCGCTGCGCCACCTCGCCAACTCCGCCGCCACCCTGACCAACCCGTCGGCACACTTCGACCTCGTCCGCCCCGGGATCGCCGTCTACGGAGTCTCACCCGTCCCCGACCTCGGCAGCTCCGCCGACTTCGGCCTGCGCGAGGCGATGCGCGTCACCGCGCGACTCTCGCTCGTGAAGGCGGCTCGCGCCGGGCAGGGTGTCTCCTACGGCCACGAGTACGTCACGGCATCCGACACGGTGCTCGGCCTGGTGCCGATGGGCTACGCCGACGGACTGCCACGCTCGGCGGGGAGCCGAGGACCGGTGGTCGTCGGCGGCAAGGAGCTCACCGTCGCGGGCCGGATCTGCATGGACCAGTTCGTCCTCGACCTGGGGGCCGGGTATGCCGGGGGCGCCGGTGACGAGGTCACCATCCTCGGCCGGTCGGCCGACGGGGAGCCCTGCGCGGAGGACTGGGCCCGCGCCGCCGGCACCATCAGCTACGAGATCGTCACCCGGATGGGTCCGCGGCTGCCGCGGGTGCTCGTCGGGGGTGCGGGCTGATGGTCGCACTGGGCCCGCTGCAGGGCGCACTGACCGCCGTCGGTGGCCGGGTGTCCCGCGGGCGGGGACGGCGCGGCGCGGCACAGCTGCCCGATGCGTGGGCCCACACGCCGAGCGAGTCGCTCACGGTCACGGCCGATGACGGGGTCTCACTGCTCGTGGAGGTCGACGCACCGAAGCAGGCTGCTCGCAGCCGCGGGCACCTCGACGATCGCACCCCGACGGTGGTGCTCGTCCACGGCTTCGCGCTGTCGATGCAGACCTGGGTGCTGCAGCGACGCGCCCTGATCCACGCCGGGTTCCGGGTCGTGACCTACGACCAGCGCAGTCACGGGCGGTCGGGGGAGTCCTCGCTGGAGAACTGCACGGTCGACCACCTCGGCCGGGACCTGCAGTCCGTGATCGCCGCGACCTGCCCCTCGGGGCCGTTGGTGCTCATCGGGCACTCCATGGGCGGGATGTCCGTCATGTCGTGGGCGGGCCAGCACCCGGCTGCGGTGCGCGAGCGGGTGCTGGCGGTGGGGCTCATCGCCACGAGTGCAGGGGGGGCCCAGATGACGGAGTTCGGCCTCGGGCCGGGCTTCGGGGCGCTGGTCGGCGCGATCGGGGAGGGGCTGCTCACCCGGCTGGGGCGACATGCGGGGGCCATCCGCCAGCTGCGGCGGATGGGCAAGGGCATCCAGGACGTCATCATCCGCCGCTGGGCCTTCGACTCCCCGGTGGGTTCCGACCTCGTCGACCTCGTCGCCGACAACATCTTCGGGACCCGCTTCGAGGTGATGGCCGCCTTCCTGCCCGACCTCGACGGCCTCGACATCACCGCGCACCTCTCCGCGCTGCGGGGGGTCGAGGTGCTCGTGATGAACGGCGCCGGTGACCTCATCACGCCGCCCTCGCACAGCGTGGAGATCGTGAGACAGATCCCGGGGGCGGAGCACGTGGTGGTCGAGCACGCCGGCCACATCATCATGCTCGAGCACGCAGAGCTCGTGACCCAGCAGTTGCTCATGCTCATCCAGCGGGCGCAGCGTGCCGTCGCCGAGGGCATCCCGATCAGCAGCAAGCCGCGCGTGCGCCGCACCATCCAGGACTTCTCGAGGAAGCGGGAGCAGGCGCGGATCAGGACCCGGCGGGGCAAGGTCTCATGAGTGGAAGGCGGTTCGTGCTCGCCACCCCCGAGGACACCCACTCCCTCGGCACGGACCTGGGCCGGTTGCTCCGCGCCGGAGACCTCGTGGTGCTCACGGGTGGCCTGGGGGCGGGCAAGACGACACTCACCCGGGGCATCGGCGAGGGGCTCGGGGTGCGCGGGGCCGTGACCTCGCCGACCTTCGTCATCGCCCGGGTGCACCCCGGTGCGGCCGGCGGTCCGGCGCTCGTCCACGTCGACGCCTACCGGTTGCACGGGGCCCTGGAGCTCGACGACCTCGACCTCGACGCGTCGGTGGCGGAGAGCGTCACGGTGGTGGAGTGGGGTCACGGGCTGGTCGAGGGGCTCGCCGAGGACCGCATCGAGGTCGTGCTGGACGTGGACCCCTCCACCGAGGTCCGGGTCGCGACGATCTCGGGGCTCGGTGGCCGCTGGAGCGTGGACCCGTCCGCGCTCGCGACGCTCGGGGGTCGGGCGTGCTGATCCTCGCCATCGACACCTCCACCTCGGCCATCGCGGTGGGTCTCACCGACGGGTCGGGGCACACGACGTCCGCTGCCCGGGTCGACCCCCGAGGCCACACCGAGCACCTCGCACCGCTCGTCGTGCAGGT
>JBDTDY010000184.1:0-3847 GCA_039922835.1 Ornithinibacter sp. | reverse complement strand
GGCAGCTGGTCGCCGGTGAGGCCGGCACGGTCTACGAGTACCTCGGTCAGGACGGCTCCTTCGACCTGCGCACCCAGGACTACGCGGACCTCGGCACCTGGCGCCCGGTCCCCGTCACGAGCGTGCTCCCCGCGGGGTTCAACATCACCGAGTCCCCCTCGGCGACCATCGCGGCGGTGGTGGTGCTCAATGACGTCGACAGTGACGTCGCCGCCTCGATCGCCGGGATGCTGCTCCACGCGGGGTCGGTCACGGTCGAGGCCGTCCAGGCCGGCACGATCCGCTCCGACGTCGACCTCACGGCCTCCTCCTCAGGCGGCAGCTCGTTCACCGGGCAGGGCCGCTCACTCGCAGTCGGCGGCATCGTCGCCACCAACAGGGTCCTCGGTGGCGCGAGCGCCTCGGTCGACGACAGCGACCTCACGACCGCTGGTCAGGTGTCCGTCCTGGCAACCAACACCTCACTCATCGAGGCGCTCAACGCGGCCGCGATCTCCTCGGGTTCGCAGTCCGTCTCGATCATCCTGGCGTTCAACACCGTGGGACTGGCCTCGACGAACCTGTTCTTCGACACCGTCGACGCCCTTCTCGGGGACCCGCTGATCTCGGCGGCCTACAGCTCGGTCGACCCCGTCGGGTCGATCGCGCAGATCATCGACTCCCGGGTCCAGGCCGGCGGCGACGTCGTGGTCCAGGCAACCTCGCAGGCACAGATCCGCTCGCAGGTGACGAATGCCGCGACATCCGCTCCTGCAGCCATCTTCGGCGCCGGTGGGGTCGCTCTCGCGGGAGTGCTCTCCAGCAACCGGCTGGAGACGGTGGTCTCGAGCACGATCACCAACGCTGCTGCGCCCGGTGACCGTGCTGCGACCGGCACCGGTTCGCTGGCCACCGGCGACCGGGTCAGGGTCAACGCCTCCAGCACCTACGAGTTCACCGGGGCACCTCGCGGACCCCCTCAGAACCTGAACGACAGCGTGCAGCACTACGCCAGCAACAGCGACTGGCGACTGGTGAGCACGGTCGGGGCGAGTGGTTCGATCGCCGTGACCTCGAGCGACCAGTCCGAGATCGTGGCGGAGACCTCGCTCTACGGCGCGGTCAGCAAGACCAACGATGCCGGTGCCGGCATCCTGAACCACTGGATCGGCAGCGTCCTGGACGACTACCGGTTCACCAGCCGCAGCGGCACCCGCCCGGTGGAGTTCGGCGACATGGTGCGCGTCGCGGACGACTACGACACGGGGGCGACCGCCGGCAAGGTCTACCAGTTCATGGGGGTCTACGCGGGGCCGGGCACCGAGATCGACCTGGGTGCCCAGGACTACGGCGACTTCGAGCTGTGGAAGGAAGTCACCGAGACCGGCCTGATCACCTCGGCCATCTCCTACGCCGTGCTGGGCGAGCTGTCGGCGGCACTGGGGCGGCCGCTGGGTGGGACCGCCGATGGCTACTACGCGGTCCTGGCCTACAACCTCCTGAAGTCCGCGAGCACCGCGACCGTCGTCGGGACACGGCTGGTCGCGGGTGGCGACGTGACGGTCTCCGCCGCGGAGTCCGCCGCGCTGTGGGCCAAGGACGACAGCGTCATGGAGGTCTCGTCGGCGGGTGGTCTGGTCACGACGAACGTCCTGCTCGCATCGGCCACGGCAGCGGTCACCGGCAGCGACATCACCACCTCGACCGGTGGGGGTGGAGACATCGTGGTCACCGCGGTCAACGCCGCCCAGCTCGACGCCAGCGCCACCTCCAGCATCACCGCGCTGGACGCGAAGAGCGTCGTCCTGGCGTTCAACTCCGTGGGGTGGCGGCCCAGCAACGTGCTGTTCAACCTCGCCGAGGCCATCATCGGCGACCCGCTGATCTCCACCGCCTTCTTCGGCGAGACCCCCGCAACGGCCTCCGCCGTCGTGACCGACAGTGCGCTCGACGCCGATGGCGACATCACCGTCACGGCCTACGACCAGGTGCAGCTGAACGCCCTCTCGGGCAACGACAACACCGCGAACGCCGTCGCGACGATCCTCTTCTTCCGGGCCGGACAGAAGGCTGACTACAACGCCACGAGCAAGCCGGGCGGGCACAAGGTCGGCGGCTACGGCAAGAACGGCATCACCGGCGGCGGGGTCCTGGCGTCCAACAAGGTCTCCAGCGGCGCGGAGGCGATCGTCACCGGCGGCAGCCTACGGGCCGGCGGCGACGTGAGCGTGGAGTCCTTCGACCAGTCGGAGATCATCTCCCACAGCTCGGTGGTCCAGTCCGCGTCCGCGGCGAACAACCTCTCCGGCATCGTCGACATCGTCAACACCCAGATCCTCCCCCACGGCTACGACTACACCACAGCGTCCGGCACCCGGACCCTCGCCGCCGGTGACCGGGTCCGGCTGGGGAGCACCTACGCGGGCGGTGGCACCGCGGGCGCGGTCTACGAGTTCCGCGGGGCCGGCACGGTGTCGCTCGGCACGACGAACTACGCCGACCCGACGATGTGGAAGCTCATCCCCGACGCCGCGGACGAGAACGGGCTCGACGCGATCGTGCCGGGCCTGAGCGACTTCGCCGGGTTGAGCTTCCTGCCCTCCGATGCGCGCGCCGTCGGTGTGCTCATCGTCTACAACGACGTCCGGTCCCACAGCACCGCCCGGGTCCAGGACTCCACGGTGCTCGCCGGTGGGGCGGTCGCGGTGCGCGCCGTGCTCGACGCGGAGCTCGTCGCCGAGCTGCTCACCAACGTCACCGCCTCGGGCGGCAGCTTCTACGGCGGTGGCACCGTCCTCGCCGTCAACATCATCGTGGCGACGAACCTCGTGCTCGCCGACGCCGTCGCCACCATCGCCGACACCCCGGTGGACGCGGGCAGCGTGCTGGTCGAGGCGGTGATGAGCTCGGGCATCGACGCCACCGTGATGGCCAGCACCTCGACGGGAGACACCGGGGCCGCCTTCGTGCTGGCCTTCAACTCGGTCGGGTGGAAGACCCAGAACCTCCTCTTCAACGCCGTGGACGCACTCCTGGGCGACCCGCTCATCTCGCTCGCCTTCAACGGCAACGACGTCGCCGAGGCGAAGGCAACGCTCAGCGGCTCCAGTGTCGTGGCGGACGGCGCCGTGACGGTACGCGCCGACAACGCGACCCGGCTCAACTCCACGGTGTCCAACGCGGCGGACTCCGCAGCCGGTGCCCTGTTCAACGCGACGGGCAAGGCGTTCGGCGGCATCCTCGTGAGCAACAAGGTGTCCAGCGCAGCCACGGCGACCGTGCTCGGGTCCACGATCACCGCGGGTGGGGCGGTGCTCGTCGAGGCGACCGACGACACGAGCATCTTCTCCAACACCAAGATCGTCATCTCCTCGACGACCACCAACAACGGTGGCGCCAGCATCATCAACACCGCCCTCGGCAGCCAGCTCGTCACTCCCGACTGGATGAGCGGCCAGGGGCTCCAGGTCCTCAAGTTCGGCGACCTCGTCCAGCTCGCTGACGACTTCGGCGACCCGGTCGCCACAGCAGGGGTCGACGGCCCCCAGGTGGTCACGGTGAACCCGGGCGATGCGGTCGAGGTCGGGCCCCGTTACGGCGAGAGCAGGCTCACGACCGGTTCCGGCATCCGACTCCTCACCCGCGGCGACGTGGTGACCGTCGAGGACGGCTACCTGCCCGGCGGCGACGGAGGCCGGTCCTACCTCTACCTCGGCCCCAACGCCCGCCTCGACCTGTCGGTGCAGGACTACCGGGTCGCGGCCCGCTGGGCGCCCGTCTCGGGCTCGCCCGGCAGCGTCTACCGCTACCTCGGCACCGCGTCTGCCGCGCTCGACCTCAACAGCACCGACTACGGCGACACCGACCT
>JBDTDY010000183.1:0-11999 GCA_039922835.1 Ornithinibacter sp. | reverse complement strand
CAACACGGCGATGGCCAAGGGCTCCTACACGATGCGGGACCTCCAGCAACGCTCCGACGTGCTCACGGACAGCCAGGACGCGCTGCGTCACGCCATCGACGGCGTCTCCGGGCCGGGGTCCCTCGCCCAGCGCGCCCAGGCGCTGGGGATGGTGCCGGCGGAGACCGCGGCCTTCCTGCGTCTCTCGGACGGCAAGATCCTCGGCGTGGCGGAGGCGGCGAAGCCGAACGATCGCTTTAGCGTGGTCACCGAGACGTTCGCCGCACCGGTCCGGAAGGTGATCGTGCCCACCGCGGCGACAACACCTGCCACCGCCTCGACCTTCATGACCTTCGCACCCTCGACCCGCTGACCGCCCCGTCAGACCTGGAGACCACGTGACGCAGCGCAGGAGCACCCCGCCGAGCGGGGCGCGTCCCACTTCACCGCGACGGCCCGCGACCGGGACCGGCACCCGTCCCCCGACCGGCACGCGTGCCCCGGCGGGGAAGCGGTCCCCGATCGGAACTCGAGCCCCGTCTGCGACTCGAGGCCCTGCCGGGAAGCGGGCTCCCTCCGGTCAGAGCCGCGCCGGTGGTGGCGGTGGAGGTCGTGGCGGGCGTCCCACCCCCCGCACCCCGTCCGCGGCCCCTGCGGGCAACCCGCGGCGGAGGATGCGGGCGCTGACCGTCGCGAGCCTCTTCGTGCTGAGCATCTTCGGCGCCCAGCTGGTGCGGATCCAGGGGTTCGATGCCCAGGCCGTCGCGAAGGAGGCCCAGATCAAGCGGGAGGCCGCCCAGATCATCCCCGCGGCCCGTGGTCAGGTGCTCTCCAGCGACGGCACCGTGCTCGCGTCCAGCGTCGTTCGCGAGGTGGTCGTGGTCGACCAGGAGGCGGTGTGCACCTACGGCACCAAGAAGATCCGCTGCGATCCAGCCACCGCACCGGCCGCGGTCCAGCGTGCTGCCACTGCCCTCGCCCCGTTGCTGGACACCACCACAGCCCAGCTCGTCACCGAGCTGAGCGGGACCAACCGCTACCGCGTCCTCAGCAAGGACGTCACGCCACTGACCTGGAACACCATCGCCAAGCTCGGGATCCCAGGGGTCTACCGCGATCGTCGTGAGACACGGTCCGAGCGCACCTACCCGCAGGGGGCGACGACGGCAGCCCTGGTCGGCTACATGACTGCTGAGGGCAAGCCCGGAGGTGGCGTGGAATGGATGATGCACAAGCAGCTCAAGGGCACCCCCGGTGAGCAGACCTTCGAGCAGGGCCGGGACGGCACGGTGATCCCGGCGGCCTCGGGCACCATGACGCCCGCCGTCAACGGGGAGGACGTCACCCTCACGGTCAACTCGAGCCTGCAGTGGTATGCCCAGAACAGCCTGGCCCAGCGCATCAAGGAGACCAAGGCCACCTCGGGCACCGTGGTGATCATGAACGCCAAGACCGGGGACCTGCTCAGCGTGGCGTCCTACCCGACGTTCGACCCCAACAACGACATCGGCAAGGCGGGTGCCAAGCTGGGCAACTACGCCTTCTCCGACGTCTTCGAGCCCGGATCGACCGCCAAGATCATGACGATCTCCGCGGCCCTCGAGGAGGGCACGGTCACCCCGTCCACCCCGGTCGTCATCCCCAACAGGCTGAGGCGCTACGACGCGAACTTCAAGGACAGCCACGACCACCCCACGCAGTACCGCACCGTCGCCGGGACCCTGGCGGAGTCCAGCAACATCGGCACGGTCCTCATCAGCGAGACCCTGAAGCCCTCGACGATCGAGTCCTACTTCCACAAGTTCGGACTGGGGCAGAAGTCGGGCACCGGCTACCCGGCGGAGTCTCGGGGCAGGGTCTCGCCCTCGTCCACCTGGAGTGGAACCACGAAGGCGACCGTGGCCTTCGGACAGGGGATCTCGGTGACCGCGATCCAGGCGGCGTCCGTCTTCCAGACCATCGCCAACGACGGTGTCCGGGTCGACCCGCGGCTCGTGGACAAGGTGACGGCCCACGACGGCACGGTGACCACGATGCCCGCCTCCGAGACCAGGCGGGTCGTCTCGCACCGCACCGCCGCGGACGTCAGCCGGATGCTGGAGGGCGTGGTGAGCCCCGACGGCACCGCCCGGGAGGCGCAGATCCCCGGCTACCGGATTGCGGGCAAGACGGGCACCGCCAACTTCTACGACTCCCGGGTCAGGAAGTACAGCGGCTACACGGCGAGCTTCATCGGGTACGCGCCCGCTGACGACCCGCAGATCGTCGTCGCCGTCATCATCCAGAAGCCCGCGTTCCCCTTCTTCGGCGGCTACGTCGCGGGGCCGGTCTTCAAGGACGTCACGACCTACGCGCTGCAGGAGCTGGGCATCCCACCGACGGGGAGCACGGCGGCTCCGGTCACCCTCGAGGTCGACCCCAAGGAGGCCGAGGCGGACCCGACGCTGCTCAAGAACGGCCGTGAACACGTCGCGCGGTAAGGTCCTGCGACGTGTTTGCGCCCCGCCCCACCTCCGTTCGTGGCACCGCTCTGCGTGACCTCGCGCGGCTCCTGGACCTCCCGGCTCCCGCCTCCGACGTGGTGGTCACCGGGGTCACGCTCGACTCCCGTGCAGTCCTGCCCGGGGACCTGTATGCCGCGTTGCCCGGCGCTCGCGCGCACGGGGCCCAGTTCGCCGCCGGTGCTGCGGCGAGCGGGGCCGTGGCGGTGCTCACTGACGGGGCCGGGAGTGACCTGCTGGCGCTCGAGGGGGTGGACCTGCCGGTGCTCGTCGTGGCGTCACCGCGATCGGTGCTGGGGCGGGTGGCGGCGCGGGTGCTCGGCACCGAGCAGACCCCGCTGCGCATGGTCGGCATCACGGGCACCAACGGCAAGACCACCACGGCACACCTCCTGGACTCCGCGCTGCGGGTGCTGGGCAGGCAGCCCGGTCTGATCGGAACGGTCGAGACCCGGATCGGCGAGGAGCGCCTCGACAGCGTGCGGACCACCCCGGAGGCCCCCGAGCTCCACGCGATCCTCGCGGTCATGGCCGAGCGGGGGCTGGACACCTGCGTCATGGAGGTCTCCAGCCACGCGCTCGCCCAGCACCGGGTCGACGGCGTGGTCTACGACGTCGCGCTGTTCACCAACCTCTCCCAGGACCACCTCGACTTCCACGCCGACATGGAGGACTACTTCTCGGCCAAGGCCGACCTCTTCACCCCGCGCAGGTCGCGAAGCGCCCTGATCTGCACCGATGACGACTGGGGGAGGCGGCTCGCAGTCACCGCAGGTGTACCGGTGCAGACCATCGGCTCCCAGGGTGAGCCGGACTGGCGGATCGTGATCGACGAGCGCGACCCCGCGGACTTCCACCTGCGCCACCAGGGGCTCGACCTCCACCTGAGGTCGAGCCTGCCCGGCTCGTTCAACGTCACGAACACGGCGATGGCGGCCGCAGCCCTCGTGCTGTTGGGTGAGGAGCCGCACCTCGTCGAGGCAGCCGTGCGCACCGATCCGCGCGTTCCGGGCCGGATGGAGCGGGTGACGGGCGGCGGCGCGCACGAGCCCCTCGCGGTGGTCGACTACGCGCACACCCCGGACGCGATCAGGGCTGCGCTCACGGCTCTGCGGCCCACGACCGAGGGCCTGTTGGTCTGTGTCACCGGTGCCGGCGGAGACCGGGACCGGGACAAACGGGCGGCCATGGGCGCGGCCGCTGCAGAGGTCGCGGACCTCGTCGTCGTCACCGACGACAACCCCCGGTCGGAGGATCCCGCGAGGATCCGTGCCGCGGTCCTCGCCGGGGTGGAGTCGGTGCGCGCCACCGGGCGAGGCGTCGACGTGCTCGAGGTGGGGGATCGGCGCGCCGCGATCCGAGCGGCCGTCGCGGCCGTCGCGGGTGAGAGCACCGCCACGATCGCGATCGTCGGCAAGGGCCACGAGAGCGGGCAGGAGATCGATGGTGTCGTCCACCCCTTCGACGACCGGACCGAGCTGCGCGATGCCTTGCGCGCGGCCGGCGGTCCCAGCGACGCCGCCCGATGATCGCCCTGACGATTGCCGAGCTGGCCTCGGTCGTGGGAGGCGAGCTGGCCGGGATCAGTGAGGACGACTCCCGGTCCAGCGTGGTGGACGGTCCCGTCGTGACGGACTCGAGGGAGTCGGTCCCGGGCAGCCTCTACGTGGCACGGGTGGGGGAGCACGCCGACGGGCACGACTTCGTCCCTGCGGCGGCGCGCCTCGGTGCTGTCGCTGCGCTCGTCACCCGACCCGTCAGGGGGGTGGCGTGCGTCGTCGTCGCCGACACCCAGGACGCCTTCGCCACGCTCTCGCGCGAGGTCCTCCGGCGGGTGCGGGGGCTCGAGGTCATCGGCATCACCGGCTCGTCCGGAAAGACGAGCACCAAGGACCTCCTCGGCGCGGTGCTCAGCGGGGTGGGCCCGACCGTTGCACCCGTGGGCTCCTACAACTCCGAGGTCGGGGTGCCCCTCACCGTCTGTCGGGTCACCCACGAGACGCGCTTCCTCGTCGTCGAGATGGGAGCGCGAGGGGTGGGGCACGTGCGCTACCTCACGCAGATCGCGCCGCCGCGGATCGGCATGGTGCTCAACGTCGGCACCGCCCACCTCGGGGAGTTCGGCTCCCGCGAGGCCATCGGGCGGGCGAAGACCGAGCTGGTGCAGTCGCTTCCGACCGACGGGGTCGCCGTGCTGAACGCCGACGACGACATCGTCCGCGCCATGGCCGGGTCGTGCGCCGGACGCGTCGTGCTGGTGGGGGAGGCGATCGACGCGCAGGTGCGGGCCTCGGCGGTGGAGGTCGACGACCAGGGCTGCCCCTCCTTCGACGTGCTCACGCCCGTCGGCACCGGGCACGTCCGTCTGGGTCTGGTCGGGCGACACCACGTGGGCAACGCCCTCGCCGTGCTCGCAGTGGCCCTCGAGCTCGGCATGTCGCTGCCGGACGCCCTCTCCGCCCTGGAGCAGGCGCGCCCCGCGAGTCGCTGGCGGATGGAGGTGACCGAGCGCCCCGATGGGGTGACCGTCATCAACGACGCCTACAACGCCAACCCCGACTCGATGCGTGCCGCACTCTCAGCCCTGGAACGGATCGGTCGGGGTCGGCGCACCTGGGCCGTCCTGGGGTCGATGCTCGAGCTCGGTCCGGAGAGCGACTCCCTGCACGCCGAGGTGGGCGCCGAAGCGGTGACTCGCGGGGTCAGCGAGCTGCTCGTCGTCGGCGACCTCGCCCGCGCCATGGTCGACGGCGCGGCGAGCGCACTCGACCCCCATGGCGCGCCGCACGCCGCCACCACCGTGCGTCACGTTCCCGATGCGGCCACCGCGGAGGAGCTGCTGCGCCGCGAGCTCCGGCGCGGCGACGTCGTGCTGTTCAAGTCCAGCCGCGACGCCGGGCTACGGTTGCTCGGAGACCGGCTGACCGCACCCGAGGAGGACCCGACGTGAAGGCTGTGCTCATCGCGGCCGTCGTGTCGCTCGTGATCTCCCTCTTCGGCACCCCACTGTTCATCCGATACCTCGTCCACAAGAGCTACGGGCAGTTCATCCGGGACGACGGGCCCACCTCGCACCACACCAAGCGCGGCACCCCCACCATGGGCGGTGCCGTCATCGTGGGGGCCTCCCTCGCCGGCTACGCGGTCGCCCACATCGTCACCGGCACCGGCCCGTCGGTGAGCGGCCTGCTCGTGCTCTTCCTGATGACCGGCCTGGGTTTCATCGGCTTCCTCGACGACTTCATCAAGATCAGCAAACAGCGCAGCCTGGGACTGCGCTCGGGGGAGAAGCTCGCCGGGCAGACGCTCGTCGCGGTGGTCTTCGCGATCCTGGCGCTGCACTTCCCCAACAGCTCGTTCCGCACCCCTGCGGCGACCACCGTGTCCTTCGTGCGAGACACCAGCCTCGACCTCGCCTTCATGGGCGGGCTGGGCGGCATCATCCTCTTCGTCATCTGGGCCAACATCATCGTCGCGGGCACCTCCAACGGGGTGAATCTCACCGACGGGCTCGACGGTCTCGCGACGGGCGCCTCGGTGATGGTCTTCGCCGCCTACGTGCTGATCAGCATCTGGACGTTCAACCAGAACTGCCAGTGGAACCCCGGCACCAAGTGCTACGAGGTGCGCGATCCGCAGGACCTCGCGATCGTCGCCGTCTGCGGCATGGGCGCGTGCTTCGGGTTCCTGTGGTGGAACGCCGCGCCGGCGAAGATCTTCATGGGCGACACCGGGTCCCTGGCGCTGGGCGGTGCCATGGCCGGGCTGGCCATCCTCACCCGCACCGAGCTCCTCGTCGTCATCCTGGGCGGGCTCTTCGTCACCATCACCCTCTCGGTCATCATCCAGGTCATCTCGTTCAAGACCACCGGTAAACGGGTCTTCCGGATGGCGCCACTGCAGCACCACTTCGAGCTGCTCGGCTGGCAGGAGGTGACGATCGTCATCCGGTTCTGGATCGTTGCAGGCCTCTTCGTCGCGCTCGGGCTCGGTCTCTTCTATGCCGAGTGGGTCGTCGGGGCGTGACGGGCGACCCACCGGCATCGCGCCGCGTCGCCGGCCTGACCCATCGCGATGCCGACTGGTCCGGGCTCACCGTCGTGGTCGCCGGTCTGGGCATCAGCGGCTTCGCGGCAGCCGACGCACTGCTCGAGCGCGGCGCCCGGGTGAGCGTCGTCGACGCCGCCGTGCCGGCCGAGGGCTCGGTGACGTCCGAGCGGGCCAGGATCCTCGAGATCCTCGGAGCAGAGCTGCGACTCGGGCCCGGGCACACGGATCGGATGCCGGACCAGCAGGTCGACCTGGTCGTGACCTCCCCGGGCTGGCGGCCGGACCAGCCGCTGCTGGCCCAGGCTGCTGCCCTCGGGGTGCCCGTCTGGGGCGAGGTCGAGCTCGCCTGGCGGATGAGGCCCAGCCACGGCGCCGCACCCTGGCTGACGGTG
The DNA here is from genome assembly GCA_039922835.1 of Ornithinibacter sp. GTDB lineage: Bacteria > Actinomycetota > Actinomycetes > Actinomycetales > Dermatophilaceae > Fodinibacter. The sequence goes on along the minus strand of JBDTDY010000183.1, from coordinate 5,077 downwards.
ACCGGCACCAACGGCAAGACGACCACCGTGCAGATGCTCACCGCGATCCTGCGGGCCGCGGGGTTGCGGGCCTGCAGCGCTGGCAACGTCGGCACCCCGATCCTCGAGGCGGTGATGGACCCCCAGCCCTTCGACGTCATCGCCGTGGAGCTGTCGAGCTTCCAGCTGCACTGGTCGCACTCGATCGCCCCACGGGCCTCGGCCTGCCTGAACATCGCTCCCGACCACGTCGACTGGCACGGCTCGCTGGAGGAATATGCGGCGGCCAAGGGGAAGGTCTACGAGCGCACCGAGGTCGCGTGCATCTACAACGTGCAGGACGAGGCGACGCTGCGCCTCGTCGAGGCCGCGGACGTGCAGGAGGGATGCCGCGCCGTCGGGTTCACCCTCGGTCTGCCCGCACGCTCGATGGTGGGGTTGGTCGACGACGTCCTCGCGGATCGCGCGTTCATCGAGCAGCGCGCCACCTCGGCCGCGGAGCTCGCAACCCTGGAGGACCTGCGCGGCGAGGCGCCGAGCCCCGCGCCGCACCTGGTGGCGAACGCACTGGCCGCCGCGGCACTGGCCCGGGCGCACGGGGTGCCCGCCGCCGCGGTCGCAGCCGGCCTGCGGGCCTTCGTGCCCGAGCCGCACCGGATCGCCGAGGTCGGGACGGTGCGGCAGGTGCGGTGGGTCGATGACTCCAAGGCGACCAACCCCCACGCGGCACAGGCGAGCCTGGCGGCATACGACTCCGTGGTCTGGATCGCCGGTGGCCTGCTCAAGGGAGCCGACGTGGACTCCCTCGTCGCCGGAGCCGTCGACCGGCTCCGTGGTGTCGTGCTCATGGGGCGCGACCGGGCGGCCATCGCCGAGGCACTCGCCCGACACGCGCCGGATGTCCCCGTCCTCGACGTCGAGGACACCGACACTGGTGCCATGGACCGGGTCGTGGCGGAGGCGCTCTCGCTCGCCCGAGCGGGCGACGTGATCCTGCTCGCCCCCGCGGCCGCGTCCATGGACATGTTCGCCGACTACGGCGCGCGCGGTGACTCCTTCGTCGAAGCGGTCCGCCGGCTCGCCGTAGGGGAGTAACCCGTGAGCAGCACCACCGCCCCGAACCGGACCAAGAGGCCTGGGGCCACGGCGGCAGCCGTCAGGGCGAGCAGCCGCTCGCGCGACTGGCTCTCCCGTCTCGACTCGCCGGTGACGACCTACTACCTCCTGGTGTGCGTGACCGCAGCCCTGGTGATCTTCGGGCTGATCATGGTGCTCTCGGCATCCTCGATCGTGTCCCTAGGCACCACGTCCTCGGCCTACTCGATCTTCCTCAGTCAGCTCCTCTTCGCCGTGATCGGCACGGTCGCGCTCGTCGTCGCCTCCCGCATCCCGGTCAGCGGGTGGAAGAAGCTGGCCCTGCCGATCCTCGTCGTGGCCGTGGTGCTCCAGCTCCTCGTCTTCACCCCACTGGGGGTCGCGGTGCAGGGCAACCGGAACTGGATCCGGGTGGGTCCGATCACCGTGCAGCCCTCCGAGCTCATCAAGCTCGGCCTGGTGCTGTCCGGGGGGTTGATCCTGGGAGCCAAGCGCAAGCACCTGTCCTCCTTCACCCATGTCCTCATCCCCTGGCTCGTGCCCCTCGTCGCGGTCGCGGTCGCGGCCGTCGCCATCGGCCACGACCTGGGCACCGTGATGATCCTCGGGGCGATCGTCGCCGGGGTGCTGTTCGCCGCGGGTATCCCGTTGCGCTGGTTCGCCTTCGCTGGCACGCCGTTCGTGGCTGTGGTGATCGCGTTCGTCGTCACCAGCCCCAACCGGCTCGGTCGCTTCAACGTGTGGCTGGGGCGTGACACCAACGAGTTCGGCGCCGCGCGCCAGCCCATCCACGGTCGCTACGCCCTCGCCGACGGCGGCTGGTTCGGTCTGGGGCTCGGGGCCAGCCGGGAGAAGTGGGGCCTGCTCTCCGAGCCGCACAACGACTTCATCTTCGCGATCATCGGCGAGGAGCTCGGTCTCCCGGGCACCATCGCGGTGCTCGTCCTCTTCGCCGGTCTGGCGCTGGCCTGCTACCGGCTCGTCACACGGTCCTCGGACTTCTTCGTCAGGGTCTGCACGGCCGGCGTCATGACGTGGATCCTGGTGCAGGCGCTGATCAACATCGGCGCGGTCATCAACCTGCTCCCCGTCATCGGCGTGCCCCTGCCGCTCGTGTCCTCCGGTGGGTCCTCGCTCGTGACGACGATGTTTGCCCTGGGCATCCTGCTGTCCTTCGCCAGGTCCGAACCCGGTTGTGCCGACGCGCTCTCCGCGCGCCCCTCGGCGATGCGGCGCACCCTGGCAGTGCTCCCCGGGCCCCTCGGGCGCCGGGCGCGGCGGTGACGGCCCACGGCCCCTCGTCGGTCCTCCTCGCAGGGGGTGGCACCGCGGGGCACGTGTCCCCGCTGCTGGCGCTGGCCGACTGCCTGCGACGGCGAGACCCGCAGGTGCGGATCTCCGTGCTGGGCAACGCTGCCGGGCTGGAGGCCAGGCTCGTCCCGGAGCGTGGCTACCCACTGATCGAGGTGCCCAAGGTGCCGTTCCCGCGCCGACCCTCCGGCGAGGTGCTGCGCCTACCGGGCAACCTCCGCGCGGCCGTGCGGGCCGCGGCCGGCGCCATCGAGTCGACGGGTGCCGAGGTCGTGGTGGGGTTCGGCGGATACGTCTCGGCCCCGGCATACCTCGCGGCACGACGCAGCGGCACGCCCGTGGTGGTCCACGAGCAGAACGCCCGCCCCGGGCTGGCCAACCGGCTCGGTGCTCGCTCGGCAGCAGCGGTGGGCGTGACCTTCCCCGGCACCAGGCTGCGCCACGCCACCGTGACGGGGATGCCGCTGCGCAGCGAGATCGCCACGCTCGACCGCGCGGCGTCCAGGGCTGCCGCGCGCCAGCACTTCGGCCTGGTCGATGCCCCCACGCTCCTCGTCACGGGGGGCTCGCTCGGGGCGCAGCGACTCAACGACGCCTTCTCCGGGGCCGCTGCTGCCCTGTCCGCGGCGGGGGTGCAGGTGCTGCACGTCACCGGCGCCGGCAAGGAGGTCTCGGTGCAGGCGTCGGGGACCATGCCCTACGTCGTGCTGCCCTACTGCGACCGGATGGACCTGGCCTACGCGGCAGCCGACCTGGTGGTCGCCCGTGCCGGGGCCAACACGGTCTGCGAGCTCACTGCCGTGGGGCTCCCGGCGATCTACGTCCCCCTCCCCATCGGCAACGGTGAGCAGCGGCTCAACGCCGCGGGCGTCGTCGCGGCCGGGGGTGGCCTGCTGACCGACGACGCCGACGTGACCCGCCAGTGGGCCGAAGCCGTTGTGGCGCCCCTCGTGCTCGACCGCGAGCGGCTCGCCGCGATGGGGCGTGCCGCCGCGTCGGTCGGTGAGCGCGACGGTGACGAGCTGCTCGCCGATCTCGTCACCTTCGCCCTGGGACGGCGCTGACCCGTGGACGGCCTCGCACCACGCTTCGACGTCACCGGGCCCGTTCCGCTGCTGGACGGTCTCGGTCACGTCCACCTCATCGCCATCGGTGGGGCAGGGATGTCGGCGGTGGCCAGGCTCCTCCTCGCGCGCGGGCTTGAGGTCAGCGGCTCCGACCGGGCCGACGGACCGGCCCTGGACGGTCTTCGCGCCGACGGCGCAACGGTCTTCGTGGGTCATGCCGCCGAGCACGTGGAGGGTGCCGACACCGTGGTGGTGTCCTCCGCCATCCCGGAGGACAACGTCGAACTGGTCGCCGCACGAGCCGCCGGCCTCACGGTGCTGCACCGCTCGCAGGCCCTGGCCGCGACGATGGCCGGCACGCGCAGGGTGGCGGTCGCCGGGGCCAACGGCAAGACCACCACGACGTCGATGCTCACCGTCGCCCTCACCCATGCCGGGGTCGACCCCTCCTTCGCCGTGGGCGCCGAGATCGGCCAGCTCGCCACCAATGCGGCGATCGGGCGCGGCGAGGTCTTCGTCGTCGAGGCCGACGAGTCCGACGGGTCCTTCCTCGCCTACCGTCCCGACGTCGCGATCGTCACCAACGTCCAACCCGACCACCTCGACTTCTACGGCGACGTCGCGGCGGTCCATCAGGCGTATGCCGCGTTCGCCGGGTCGATCAGCGACGGTGGGCTGCTCGTGGCGTGCCACGACGACCCCGGTTCGCGTGAGCTGGCAGAGGGGGTGGCCGGCTCCGGCATCCGGGTGGTGACCTACGGGAGCGACGTCGGCGCCGACCTGCGGATCGGGGCGTCGTCGAGCCACGGGCTCGGAACGCAAACGACGATCCACCACCTGGGCACCGAGCGCTCGCTCGAGCTCAGGGTCCCGGGCCGGCACAACGTCGAGAACGCCTGTGCCGCAGTGCTGGCAGCGACCGTGGGTCTGGGTGTCGACCTCGACGACGTGCTGGCGGGGCTGGCGAGCTTCACCGGCGCCAGACGCCGGTTCGAGGTGCGCGGCGAGGTGCGCGGTGTGACCGTGGTCGACGACTACGCGCACAACGCTCCCAAGGTCGCTGCAGTCGTCGGCACCGCTGCCGAGATCGTGCGGCGCTCCGGGGCGGGAGCGCTCCGGGTGATCTTCCAACCGCACCTCTACTCGCGCACCAGGGACTTCGCGGATCAGTTCGCGCAGGCGCTGGCACCCGCGGACGACGTCGTGATCCTCGATGTCTACGGCGCACGGGAGGAGCCGATGGAAGGCGTGAGCTCCGCGCTGGTCGCGGGCCCGCTGACGGGCCTCGAGCACGGCCCGGGCCTCGTCGAGGTCGGCGGGCCCATGGAGGAGGCCGCCCGACGGGTGGCGCGACGAAGCTCTGCCGGGGACCTCGTCCTGACGGTCGGAGCCGGTGACGTGACGCGTCTGGCAGCCGTGGTGCTGCAGACGCTGGGAGAGAGTGGGGGAGCGCAGACATGAGCCTCGGGACGAACACCTCGTCGAGCAGGGACACCAGGGGGGTCGCCTCGTCGGCCACCCGCTTCCGGGAGCGCGCCCTGGCCCGGCGCAGGCGACCGTGGCGCCGGGTGCTGGTGGCGCTGACCGCTGTCGGGGTCGTGGCCGCGCTGGTCTGGCTCTTCGGG
>JBDTDY010000182.1:0-15395 GCA_039922835.1 Ornithinibacter sp. | reverse complement strand
GGTGTGCCCGCGAGAGAGCAGGACGAGAACCTCGCTCTCGCGCGGGGTGAGTCGCGGGGCCGGAGTGTGCCCGCCGAGCGGCCGCAGGCCCGCGAGCGCGACGACCCCGGCGATGACCGGCTGGATGGCTGCGAGGTCCGACAGGTGGTCGTCCGGGAAGTCCTCACCGCTGCGCGCGAACATCGCGGTGACGAACCCCTGTCCGCCGACGAGGGGCAGCGTGCACACCTGGTCGACGCCACAGAGGGTCAGGCAGCCGGTGCGTTGGCTCGATGCCGCCCAGGCGCTTGCTCCGAACTCACGCTCCGCCGAGCGTGGCGTGAGGTCTCCTCGAACGACCGGTTCGAGGAGGGGATCCCTCGCCCGAAGCATCTCGAGCTCGCGGACGAGGGCTGCATCGACGCGGCGCGGGATGCGATGGCCGAGCACTCGGACGACGGTCTGGGTGGGGTCTGCCTGAACCACGAGACCGATGTCGGCGTCCACGGCGTCGGCAAGGAGATCGAGCATCCAGTCGACGCGAGCGACCATCCCGTCGGCGGCTTTCATCCCGCTGACGAGTTCGGTCACGAGCCCACGGGTGGGTCCGTCCATCCCCATGGCGCCACCGTAGGGGTCCAGCAGAGCTCTGGCCAGCAGTGGCACCCGGATGCCGACCGGATGCCGTTCGGATGCCGCCCAGCCGCCCGGCCGCGGCACTGCCTGCACCGCGGCCGGTAGCCCCTCCGTAGCGGTTCGCACGCCTCAGCAGGTGTAGGCCTGCGCGCCCTCGACCCATGTCGCGACCATCTCGTCGGCGAGGGTCGAGCCGCCGCTGAAGTACTCGAGGCCGACCCCGTTCGCGCCGTTCGGGTTCATCCTGCCCTCGCCCTTGGGGTCCCCGATCATCATCTTCGCGAAGATCTTGATGCCGACCGGCATCCCTGCGGCCTTGAGGGCGTCGTAGCCTGCGGCCGCTGCGCCCTCGCACGGCGCGAGGTACGGAGTCGGCTCCGAGAAGCTGGCCCCGTCCGCGGCGCTGAACGCCATCCAGTTCGCGGAGACCGGCGCGTTGAGGTTGTACATCGGGATGTAGCAGTCGTGGGCCATCGCGGGCGCCGCGCCCAGCCCGAGTGCCGCTGCCGCGGCGGTCCCGACGAGCAGACGGCGGCGCACTGTGGACGTGATTGACATGGGTCCTCCTGGGTGTGGGGTGGCGTCCTTGGCCACCAGATCATCGAACCGGCTCCGGTGCCGCGCCGGAATAGGGAGTTCTACGTAGTCGGAGCGACGGGCGGCGCCGGAGTGGTGCTTTCGGGGGCGGACCACGGCGCTGGTCGAGTGGGTTCTCGCGGATGACGAGGGAGCAGGCTCGGTGAGCGCACAGGCGACGACGGGCCTGCCGTAGAGTCGTCTCTCGTGGCTGTCGACTTCTCCCAGGAGATCAAGGACCTCCGCACGACCATGTCGACCGTGCGCGAGGTAACCGACCTGACCAAGCTCGAGGAGACCATCGCCGACTTCGAGCGGCAGGCCTCCGACCCCCACCTGTGGGACGACCAGGAGCAGGCGCAGGTCGTCACCTCCGGTCTCTCTCGCGCCAAGGCGGAGTACGAGCGGGTCACCGGCATGGACTCCCGCGTCGAGGACCTCGAGGTGCTCGTCGAGATGGCCGAGGAGGAGAGTGACGCCGACACCCTCGCGGAGGCCGAACGTGAGCTGAAGAGCCTGAAGAAGGCCGTCGGCCAGCTCGAGGTGCGCACGCTGCTGTCGGGGGAGTACGACGAGCGGGCAGCGGTGGTGACGATCCGCGCCGGCGCAGGTGGCGTCGACGCGGCCGACTTCGCCGAGATGCTCATGCGGATGTACCTGCGCTGGGCCGAGCGCCACGGCTACCCCGTCAAGGTCCTCGACACCTCCTACGCGGAGGAGGCCGGGCTGAAGTCGGCCACCTTCGAGGTCGACGTGCCCTACGCCTACGGCAACCTCTCGGTCGAGGGCGGCACCCACCGCCTCGTGCGGATCAGCCCGTTCGACAACCAGGGCCGCCGCCAGACGAGCTTCGCCGCGGTCGAGGTCGTGCCCCTCATCGAGGGCACCGACGTCATCGACATCCCCGAGAACGACCTCAAGATCGACGTCTTCCGCTCCAGCGGCCCCGGTGGCCAGTCCGTCAACACCACCGACTCCGCGGTGCGGATGACCCACCTGCCCACAGGCACCGTGGTGTCGATGCAGAACGAGAAGAGCCAGATCCAGAACCGCGCTGCTGCCCTTCGCGTCATGCAGTCCCGCCTGCTGCTCCTGAAGAAGGCCGAAGAGGCCGCCGAGCGCAAGGAGCTCGCCGGAGACGTCAAGGCGAGCTGGGGTGAGCAGATGCGCTCCTACGTGCTGCACCCCTACCAGATGGTCAAGGACCTGCGCACCGAGCACGAGGTCGGCAACACCTCGGGCGTCTTCGACGGTGACATCGACGCCTTCATCGAGGCCGGCATCCGCTGGCGGATCGGCGAGGAGAAGGCCGCCGCTGCCGAGCAGCGCTGAGCCGTGAGCGTGCACCCGACTTCCCCGAGCGGACCGGATGCCGGTGCCTGGGCGCCGTTCGTCGCCGAGCTGACCGCGCTCGTCCTGGCACTGGCCGACGGGTCCCGGGTGACGGTCAGGGCCTCGTCGCAGGCCGCCCGCCCGGTGCGCTTGCGCAAGGCGCGACTCGGCGGCTTCATCCCCGCCAAGCACGAGTCGGTCGCTCCGTGGGTGAGCCTCGTGCGCACCGAGGACCACCTGCGCGGGGTCTGCGTCGGCCCAGAGGCCCTGGGCGGCTCCTTCCCCCTCTCGCCCGAGGAAGACGCTGCCCTTCGGGCGCTGGGTTGGCACCACCCGACCAGGGGTGAGGGGCGGGACTACATCAGGTTCTGGCCCGACGACGTGCCGCAGGGGCCGTTCCTCCCTGGGGAGGACGCCGACAGGGCCGCCACCATGGTCGCGTCGACCTTCCGCGAGGTGCTCAGCCCCGGTGTGGACCCGCCGACCATCACCGGCTGACCGGCATCCGGCCACCGCAGACCTATCCTCGATCGTGGGGTCGTTCGCAGCGCCCTCAAGGCCACACCCCTGACCACGTCCCCGACCGCCCCGTGAGGCCACGCACCGCATGATCCGTTTCGAGAACGTCAGCAAGGTCTACCCACGGTCCACCCGGGCCGCGATCGACGACGTCACCGTCGGCATCGAGCGCGGTGAGTTCGTCTTCGTCGTTGGCCCGTCCGGCTCCGGCAAGTCCACCCTGCTGCGACTCGCGCTGCGGGAGGAGGCGGCAACCAGTGGCGCGGTCCTCGTCGCGGGGCACGACCTGCGCAAGATGCCGATGCGCCAGGTCCCCCGGCTGCGCCGCGAGATGGGCGCGGTCTTCCAGGACTTCCGGCTGCTCCCCAACAAGACCGTCCACGAGAACGTCGCCTACGCGCTACAGGTGATCGGCAAGCCCGGCCACATCATCCGTCAGCTCGTGCCCGAGACGCTGGAGACGGTCGGTCTGGAGGGGAAGGGCAAGCGCTTCCCGCACCAGCTCTCCGGCGGTGAGCAGCAACGGGTGGCGATCGCGCGCGCGGTCGTCAACCGCCCCCAGATCCTGCTGTGCGACGAGCCGACCGGAAACCTGGACCAGGGCATCAGCCTCGACATCGTGCGGCTCCTGGACCGGATCAACCGCACCGGGACGACGATCGTCATGGCCACGCACGACCACGACATCGTCAACGACGTGCGCCGGCGAGTCATCCAGCTGGAGGACGGCCGCGTCATCCGCGACCAGGAGGATGCCACCTACCACCCCGAGAACGAGGACTGAGTCGTGCAACCACGCTTCCTCCTGTCCGAGGTCGGTTCGGGCCTGCGACGCAACGCCTCGATGGCGATCTCCGTGGTGCTGGTGACCATGGTCTCGATGTTCCTGCTGGGTCTGGGGCTCCTCGCGCAGCGCCAGGCCGACACCATGAAGGGCTACTGGTACGACCGGATCCAGGTCTCGATCTACCTGTGCACCCAGAACTCCCTCCAGCCCAACTGCGAGGGCAAGGCGGTCACCGACGCCGAGAAGAACGCCATCCAGGGCCAGCTCGAAGCGCTGCCGGAGGTCAAGGCGGTCTTCTACGAGTCCGAGCAGCAGGCCTTCGAGCGATTCAAGGAGCAGTTCCGCAACAGCCCGATCGCCGGGAACGTCCAGCTCGGCGACATCCCGCAGAGCATGCGGGTGCAGCTCGCCGACCCGACGAAGTATGCCGTCGTCACGAGCCAGTTCGAGGGGGCGCCGGGGGTGGCGACCGTCCAGGACCAGGAGAAGGTGCTCAGCAAGTTCTTCACGATCATCAACTACGTGACGTTCTTCGCGGTGCTCCTCGCCGGGCTCATGGTCGCCTGCGCCGCCCTGCTCATGGCGACGACGATCCGGCAGGCCGCGTTCATCCGAAGACGCGAGATCGGCATCATGCGCCTGGTCGGTGCGTCGAACTGGACCATCCGGATGCCGTTCCTGAGCGAGATGGTGATCGTCTCGGCCGTGGGGGTGGGCTTGGCAGTCGGGATGCTCGTCGCCGTGACGAAGTACGTCTTCAACGAGGGTGCGAGCCGAATCGCCCTCAGCCAGGCGTTCATCGGCACGTCCGACGTGTGGATCCTCGCTCCGTGGATGTTCCTCGGGGTGATGCTCGTCGCGCTGGTCACGAGCCTGATCACCCTGCGCCGCTACCTGCGGGTCTGACCCTCTGCCGGTCGCTCGCAGCCCTGGTCCTGAGCGGTCGCTGAGCGAGACGGCGGAATCAACACGGGCCCCGAGGTTCCCTTGGGCACGTGGTCTGTGTTACCAATGGTGATCATGGGACGAAGCGAACGCGCACTTTTGCCTGCGCCCAGACGCATCGTCGCGATCGGTGTGTCCCTGACGTGTGCGCTCGCGTTGCTTGCGACGAGTGCCCAGGCGCTGCCGACGGGACGTGACCCGGGCACCGAGAAGCGCCAGGTCGATGCCCAGGTGGAGCAGCTCAAGGACCAGCTCGAGGACACCAACGCGGACCTCTCGGCCGCCTACCTCGCGTTGCGAGCGACCCAGGACAAGCTGCCCGCAGCCCGTGTCGTGCTGCAGGGCGCCCAGGCTGCTGCCACGGCAGCCGACCAGGCCAACGCCGTCGCAGCCCAGGAGCTCGAGGTCGCCGTCGCCAATGAGAAGAAGGCCCGGGCCGAGCTGGAGCGGACGACGAAGGAGATCTCGTCCAGCCGCACCAAGGTCGCGCAGTTCGCCGCGCAGATCTACCAGGAGCAGGGGTTCGGCCAGCTCGACATGGCGCTCTCCAGCACCGACCCGCAGCAGTTCGCCGATCGGATCGCCCTCGTCGACACGGTGATGGACGTGCAGGGCGAGACGATGGACCGCCTCGCCACGGAGCAGGCCAGCCTGACGGCGTTGGAGGACCAGCTCTCCGCGTTGCGCGCCGACTCGGACGCCAAGAAGCGCAAGGCCGAGGACGCGCTCGCCCGCGCGACCTCGGCGCGCGATGCAGCCGAGGCGGCCAAGGCCCAGCTGGACGCCCTCGCGAGCCAGCAGCAGCAGCAGGCGCAGGACGTGCAGGGCAAGCTCGCCAGTGACAAGGCACGTCTGGTCACCGCCGAGACGGAGCAGTCGCGCCTCAAGGCGATCCTCGTGCAGCGAGCACTGGAGGCCAAGCGCAAGGCTGAGGCGGAGCGCAAGGCCGCCGCCGCCCGCAAGGCAGAGGCGGCGCGCAAGGCCGAAGAGGCTCGCAAGGCGGAAGAGGCGGCTCGCAGGGCGTCAGCGAGCAAGCGGGCAGCGGCGCAGAAGAAGGCCGACGCGGCTCGTCGGTCCGCAGACGCGGCTCGCAGGGCTGCAGACGCCGCGGCCAAGGCGGCGGGAGAAGCGCCCTCCGCCTCCTCGGGCTCCTCTGGCTCCTCTGGCTCCTCGGGCTCCTCGCAGAGCAGCGACACCGGCTTCCTGAGCCGCCCGGTGCGCACCGGCTGGGTCAGCTCGGAGTACGGGATGCGCTTCCACCCGATCTACCAGGAGTGGAGGCTGCACTCCGGGCGGGACTACGCGGTCGCGTGCGGCACACCGGTCTACGCCGCTGCCGACGGCACGATCATCTCCGCCGGCTGGGGTGGTGGCTACGGCAACCGCATCATCATCGACCACGGACTCGTCCGCGGCGAGGGCCTGGCGAGCACCTACAACCACCTGTCGCGGATCGTGGACCACGGTGGTCAGGTCAGTCGTGGCGAGCTCATCGGCTACAGCGGCTCGACCGGGACGTCCACCGGCTGCCACCTGCACTTCGAGACCCTCCTCAACGGCAGCTTCGCCGACCCGCGCGGGTGGCTCTGAGCCACCGGTCCGATGGCTCGCACCCCGGCCGGGGTCGCGGCCGGCAGCGATACCGGGTGGGGTGAGCGCGCCCGGACGGGTACCCTCGGACGCGTGCCCAAGGAGACCGGACGCAAAGTCGTCGCGAGCAACCGCAAGGCCCGCCACGACTACCTCATCGAGGACACGTACGAGGCGGGCCTGGTCCTGATGGGCACCGAGGTGAAGGCCCTGCGGATGGGGCGCGCCTCCCTCGTGGATGGCTGGGCGGGCTTCGACAACGACGACGACCTCTGGCTCGAGGGCGTCCACATCCCCGAATACGTCAGCGGCACCTGGACCAACCACACCCCGCGTCGCCGCCGCAAGCTGCTGCTGCACCGCCGCGAGCTCGACAAGATCCTCCAGGCCACCCGCGAGACCGGGCACACCATCGTGCCTCTCGCGCTGTACTTCAAGGACGGTCGGGCCAAGGTCGAGATCGCGGTCGCGAAGGGCAAGAAGACCTACGACAAGCGCTACGCCCTGCGTGAGCAGCAGGACAAGCGCGAGGCGGACCGGGCCATCGCCTCGCGCCGTCGCGGCGAGGACTGAATGATCGGGCCCGGGGGGACCCCACGCCGCTGGGGCGTGCTGTGGTGTGCCGTCATCGTTCTGCTGGTGCTCATGGCACCGGTGGCCCTCGCGGCCCCGGCGGCCTCGGCTGCCTCGGCTGCCCCGGCGGCTCCGGGGGCTTCGGCGTTCGCCGGTGGTGGTGCTGCCGCACCGCTCGCGCCCGCCGGCACCACAGGCTTCGTCGCCGTCGCGGCGAGTGAGCAGGCCGACCAGCTGCACACGGCATTCGACGTCCAGGCCGACGGCTCGGTCGTGGTGACGGAGACGATCCGGTGGCGCTTCCCCGAGGGGGAGGAGCGCCACGGCATCCTGCGCAACGTCCAGGTGCGGGCCGGGTACAAGGACAGCGAGGACACCTACCGCTACTACGAGCTCAGCGGGGTCAGTGTCACGTCTCCGTCAGGAGCCCCCACAGACATCTCGATCTCTGACTTCGGCGCCTCCCGCCAGATCCGCATCGGCAGCCCGTCCCAGACGATCAGCGGCACCGCGGACTACGTCGTGACCTACCGCCTGCAGCACGTCGTCAACGACATCGGCGACGGCACCGCGGAGTTCTACTACAACATGGTGTCCCTCTCCAACGGCTTCCCCCAGCGCGACGTCGCGGCGACCGTCACCGGACCGGTCCCCTCCACGAAGGCGGCGTGCTTCTACGGCGAGTCCGGCTCGACGACCGCGTGCACCACCGCGACGCCCGGCGCCACTGCGACCTTCCAGGTGCCCGACCTGGCCGCCTACGAGGCCGCCACGGTCCTCACCTCCTACCCGCGGGACGCCTTCGGTGACCTGACCCCCGACCTGCGGCAGGGCAACCCCAGCGGCAGCGCGAGCAGCCCCGTCAGCGCCAGTGCGTCCCGTGCCCTCGCGTGGCTCGCCACGGGCACCGGGGTGCTCCTGCCGGTCCTGGCTGCGGCCCTGATGGGCCTGCTCGTCTGGCACCGCGGTCGGGACGAGCAGTATGCCGGGCTGACACCTGGCCTGACCCCGGGACTGAACGACCAGGTCACCGTGGTGACGGGCGGCCCCCAGCCCACCGTGGCCGTGCAGTTCACGCCCCCTCCCGGTGTGCAGCCGGGGATGCTCGGGACGGTGCTGGACGAGGAGGCCAACGTGATCGACGTCAGCGCCACCATCGTCGACCTCGCGGTCCGCGGTCACCTCACGGTGAGCCGTGAGGACAAGGGGAGGTTCCGGGCCGATGACTGGCTGCTGACCCGCACCACCCCTCCACCGGGGTCCACGGCGCTCGCCCCCTACGAGCAGACCCTCATGCAGGCACTCTTCGCCACGGGCGGCCAGGTCTGGCTCTCGTCCCTGAAGAACACCTTCAAGCCGACGCTGGATGCCGTGCAGCGGATGATGTACGAGGAGGTCGTGCAACGGGGGTGGTTCCGCCGGAGCCCGCAGTCCCAGCGCTCTGGGTGGATGTCGTTCGGGAGCGTGCTGGCGGGCGCGTCGGTGCTGCTCGGGTTCTTCGCGGCAGGGCCTGCCTCGCTGCTCTTCGCCGACTCCGGATTCGCCGTCCCACCGATCTTCGTGCTCGCCGGTGGTGGGGTGATCGCCGGGCTGGTCATCCGCTCGCTCGGCAAGCGGATGGCGGCCCGCACCGCGGCGGGCTCAGCCGTCCTGGCACAGGCCAAGGGCTTCGAGCGCTACATCGCCACGGCCGAGGCCAACCAGATCCGCTGGGAGGAGGCGCAGGACGTCTTCAGCCGCTTCCTGCCCTATGCGATCGTCTTCGGTCTCGCCGATCGGTGGGCCGGTGTCTTCGAGGAGGTCGCGACGGCGGCCGCTGCCGCGGGGCACGTCGTGGGTGCGCCCATCTGGTACGCCGGCAACTGGGGCGCTGGAGGGTTCGGCGACGTCGCCTCCAGCATGGACTCCTTCTCCACCGTCGCAGCCGGCACGTTCGTGTCGACGCCGGGCTCCTCCGGGTCCAGCGGGTTCTCCGGCGGTGGCGGATTCTCCGGTGGCGGTGGGGGCGGTTCCTCAGGCGGTAGCTGGTGAGAACCCCAGTCCAGTGAACAGGACACGCCGCCCACGATGAACCGTGGGCGGCGTGTCCTGTTCACTCGACGCGACGCGAGGTCGCGCCTCGTTCAGTTCTTGAAGGCGTCCTTGACGTTCTCGCCGGCCTTCTTCATGTCGGCCTTGGACTGATCCATCTTGCCCTCCGCCTCGCGGCTGTCGTCGCCGGTGGCCTTGCCCTCGGCCTCCTTCGCCTTGCCCGCGAGGTCGTCCTTCATGTTGTCCATCTTGTCGCCAAGTCCCATGGGGGTCTCCTTGTGTGGTGAGTGAGGAGCACCAGAGCCTCGTCTTGACCTGGTGCGGTCAACCCACCGTATGCCGGTGACGCCTACTTCGGGGGTTTGCTGACAGCGACGCTGGGTGGCCCCTGACGGCTCAGCCGCCGCTGACGACGAGCACGAGGTCGCCACCCTCGACCTGCTGGTGGCCGGCGATCGCGAGGCGCTCGACGGCGCCGGCGACCGGGGAGGTGATGTTGGCTTCCATCTTCATCGCCTCGATCGTCGCGACGACGGTGCCGACCTCGACCTGCGCCCCCTCCTCGACGGTGGGGGTGACCACACCCGCGAACGGCGCCGCGATGTGGCCCGGTCGGCCCGGGTCGGCCTTCTCCGCTGCGAGGACGTCTGCCGACACCGATCGGTCGCGCACCTGCACCGGGCGGAACTGACCGTTGAGGGTGCACATCACGGTGCGCATGCCCTGGCGGTCGGCGTCGCCGACGGAGCTGATCCCGAGGATGAGGCGCTTGCCGGCCTCGATCTCCGCCTCGATCTCGACACCGTGTCCCAGGCCGTGCAGGAACTCGGGCGTGCCGAGCACCGACAGGTCCCCGAAGCGCTCGCGGCTCTCCTGGAAGTCCTTGGTCGGGCCGGGGAAGAGCAGCTCGTTGAGGGTGCGCCGCGGGTCGGTGACCAACGAGTCCTCCTGCTCGGCGGTCAGCTCGGTGACGCGAGGTTTGGCGCTGCGCCCCTGCAGTGCCTTGGTGCGGAACGGCTCGGGCCAGCCCCCGGGCGGGTCCCCGAGCTCCCCCTCGAGGAAGCCGATGACCGAGTCGGGGATGTCGTACTTCGTGGGGTTCTCCTCGAAGTCCGCGGGGTCGGCGCCGGCGCCGACCAGGGCCAGCGCGAGATCGCCGACGACCTTCGAGGAAGGGGTCACCTTGACGAGGTTCCCCAGGATGCGGTTGGCCGCCGCATACATGTCCTCGATGTCCTCGAAGCGGTCGCCGAGCCCGAGCGCGATCGCCTGCTGGCGCAGGTTGGAGAGCTGGCCGCCCGGGATCTCGTGGACGTAGACGCGCCCCGTCGGGGAGGGCAGCCCGGACTCGAACGGACGGTAGACCTGGCGCACCGCCTCCCAGTAGGGCTCGAGGGAGAACACGTGGTCGATGTCGAGCCCGGTCGACCGGTCGGTGCCGTCGGTGGCCGCGACGAGGGCGGACAGGCTGGGTTGGCTCGTGGTGCCCGCCATCGACGCGCAGGCGGCGTCCACGGCATCCACCCCGGCGTCGATGGCGGCCAGCAGGGTTCCGATCTGGCCCCCGGCGGTGTCGTGGGTGTGCAGGTGCACCGGGAGGTCGAAACGCTCCCGGAGCGCGCTCACCAGGGTGCGCGCGGCCGGCGGACGCAGCAGCCCGGCCATGTCCTTGATCGCGAGGACGTGCGCACCGGTGGCCACGATCTTCTCGGCCACGCCGAGGTAGTAGTCCAGGGTGTAGAGCTCCTCGCGCGGGTCCGTGAGGTTGCCGGTGTAGCAGAGTGCCACCTCCGCGACCGCGGTGCCGGTCTCCAGCACGGCCTCGACGGCCGGCCGCATCTGCTCCACGTCGTTGAGCGAGTCGAAGATCCGGAAGATGTCCAGCCCGGCACGTGCGGCCTCGCGCACGAAGGCGTCGGTCACCGCGGTCGGGTAGGGCGTGTAACCGACGGTGTTGCGACCGCGGAGCAGCATCTGGAGCGGGATGTTCGGCATCGCCTCCCGCAGCAGTACCAGCCGCTCCCAGGGGTCCTCGGACAGGAAGCGCAGCGCGACGTCGTAGGTCGCGCCACCCCAGGCCTCCATCGACAGCAGCTCGGGCGTCAGGCGCGAGACGTGACCGGCGACGTGGAGCAGGTCGCGGGTGCGCATCCTCGTCGCGAGCAGGCTCTGGTGCGCGTCGCGGAACGTCGTGTCGGTCACGGGGACGTCGGTGCGGTCGCGCAGCTGCTGGGCGAATGCCGCGGGGCCGACTCGCAGCAGCAGGTCACGGTTCCCGGGCGGCCGCGGTGCTGTGGCGTCGACCACCGGCAGCTTGGTGCGCGGCTTGATCGACGTCGTCGAGGGGCCGTGCGGCTGGTTGACAGTGACGTCAGCGAGGTAGCTGAGCAGCTTGGTGCCGCGATCGGCGGGAAGCCGCGCAGTGAGCAGCTCGGGCCGCTGGTCGATGAAGCTCGTCGTCGCCTCTCCCCGCTGGAACACCGGGTCGGCGAGCACCCCTTCCAGGAAGGGGATGTTGGTCGACACACCTCGGATCCTGAACTCCGCCAGTGCTCTTCGGGCGCGCCGCACTGCCGCCTCGAAGGTGCGCCCGCGGCAGGTGAGCTTGACGAGCATCGAGTCGAAGTGCGGGCTGACCTGGGCGCCGACGAAGACCGTCCCGCCGTCGAGCCGCACGCCGCCACCACCCGCGGAGCGATAGACGGTGATCAGCCCGGCATCCGGGCGGAAGCCGTTGGCGGGGTCCTCGGTCGTGATCCGGCACTGCAGGGCGGCCCCGCGCGTGTAGATGTCCTCCTGGCGCATGCCGAGGTCCTCGAAGGTCTCCCCGGCCGCGATGCGCATCTGGGCGATCACGAGGTCGATGTCGGTGACCTCCTCGGTGACCGTGTGCTCCACCTGGATGCGCGGGTTCATCTCGATGAAGACGTAGCGACCGTCCTCGCCGAGGAGGAACTCCACGGTGCCCGCGTTGACGTAGCCGATCGACTCGGCGAACCGCACGGCATCCGCGCACATCCGCTCCCGCAGGGCGGGGTCGAGGTTGGGCGCCGGCGCGATCTCGACGACCTTCTGGTGTCGGCGCTGCACGGAGCAGTCCCGCTCGAAGAGGTGCAAGACCGTGCCGGTGGCGTCGGCGAGCACCTGCACCTCGATGTGACGCGGGTTGACCACCGCCTGCTCGAGGTACAGGGTCGGGTCACCGAACGCGGCATCCGCCTCGCGCTGCGCGGCCTCGAGGGACTCGCGCAGGGTCGACGGGTCGTCGACCCTGCGCATGCCGCGGCCCCCGCCGCCGCTCACGGCCTTGACGAACACCGGGTAGCCGATGCCCTCGGCTGCCTCGGCGAGCTCGTCGAGGTCAGTGGTCGCCGGGGCGCTGTCGAGCGTGGGGAGACCGGCCTCGCGAGCGGCGGTGATGGCCCGAGCCTTGTTGCCCGCCAGGTGGAGGGCGGATGCCGGTGGGCCGATGAAGGTGATGCCGTTGGCCTCGCACGCCTCGGCGAGCTCGGGGTTCTCCGACATGAAGCCGTAACCGGGGTAGATCGCGTCGGCGCCGCACTCCACGGCCACCCGAACGATGTCGGCGTGGTCGAGGTAGGCGCGCACCGGGTGCCCGGCCTCGCCGATCTGGTAGGACTCATCGGCCTTGAGGCGGTGCTCGGAGGTGCGGTCCTCGTGCGGGAACACGGCCACGGTCTTCGCGCCGAGCTCGGTGGCCGCACGGAAGGCCCGGACCGCGATCTCTCCACGGTTGGCGACCAGGATCTTGCTGAACACAGGAGGACCTCCGGGGGCGGGGGGCGCGACGTCGTCGTCGAGCCTAGTGACGCGCGTCTCACCCGCGACCGGGCGTCCGCGCCTCAGGCAGGGCGGGAATGGGCAAACCACTGAAGACGCCCGCGCGGGCCTGGGCCGAGGTCTACTCTCGGGACATGGCAACGGACCGCCCGGGTCGGTCACGCCCCAGGGCGCCGTGGGCCGCCAGCGCGGTGCAGGCTGCTCTCGTGATCGCGGTCGCACTGTTGTCCGTCGGGGGAGTGCTGGCGGTCATTCCGGGAGGGTTCGCCGCTGTGCACATCGGCGGGTCGCCCACCGAACCCCGCGAGGTCACGGTCCCCGGCCCCGCGCGCCCCGGGTCGCCGAGCGCCGTGCCGAGCATCGGGACGTCGACGCGACAGAGCGGGCCACAGAGCCCTCCGGTCGGTGCTCGGACTCCCGCACCCACACCGGACGCAGAACCGAGCGCACCCACAGATGGGCCCCCGGGCACGCCCCTCGAGGCGACGCCGGGCGCGGCGAAGGACACGACGTCCTGGAGGCACTCACCGACCCACCCGCCCCACCCCACCCCCTCGCGTCGCCCGTCAGACGCACCGCCTCCGCCGCACCCGCCGCACCCGCCGTACCCCGAGCCGTCCAGGCCGTCGGGCTCCCGCCCCACGCCGGAGGCGTCGCGACCACCCTCGATCCCACCCACGGCGACGCCCACCGAGGGCACGAGCGAGACGAGCGGCCCCTCCCCGTCCCCCGGCGGTTGACCGACACCCCAGGAATCCGTTTGGGGGTGTCGGTGTTGCACGGCATACTGATCGGTGACCGGGTTCGCCCAACAGCGTCACCGGCAGCACAACTGAACAGCGTGGGAGTGAGCCCCTCATGGGGGTGATCGGTTTCGACATTGGTCGGCTGGCCAGTGGGAAGCGGGTCGAGGACGCACGGTTATCTCGTTAACGATCCGCGCAAACCAATAGGTGCCGATTCCAAGCGCACCGACTTCGCCCTCGCTGCCTGAGCGAGCTCGAAGTCCGTTGGCCTAGGTTTGATCTCGACCTAGTCACCAGCGTCATCTAGAGGTCTTGCTGCGTCGTCATGTCGGGGGATGGCGCGGGACTCCAACTCGACTGGGCCTGTCGGGGAACGTGTGCGCGCGAGCCCCGGGGCCGAGAAAATCCATAGCGCACTGCACCCGGAGAAGCCCTGGTTTCCCGTCAGTGGACGCGGGTTCGATTCCCGCCACCTCCACCATCGGCTCACCCCCACGCTCGTTCACCGGCCCGGCTCCCGCACCAGCGGAGGCCGGGCCGACGTGTTCAATGGCCTCATGCCGATCCCGCCCGACCCTGCTGACCCCATGGACCAGGACCCCCAGCACCCCGCGCCCGCGAATCCTCCCTCCATTGGCTCGACACGCACCGACCCGATCGAGGAGTCGCGCATCGGTGATCGTGACCTCACCGACTGGACCACCCGAGGTGGGCGCACGGTGCGTGACGGGGTCACCGGGCTCGCGAGCCGGTTGGCGCCGGTCCTGAAGTGGTCGGTGGCCAACCTTGCATTCGTCCTCACGGTGGTTCTGGGTGCGGCCGTCTTCCTCATCGCGGGCCTGTTGGCGGGGGAGGTCTACGAAGCCGTCACCGAGAGCGACGGGCTCGCTCGACTCGACCAGCCGGTGCTCGACGCGATGGTGGGTGCACGATCACCGGGGCTGGACCAGGCCGTCACCTGGTTCACCCATCTCGGAGGCACCGTCGGGATGCCGTTGATCGCCACGACGGTGACGGTGGTCATGGCGGTCAGGTGGCGGTCCCGCACACCGGTCGTCCTGATGGTGATCGGTGCAGCGGGCTCGCTCCTCCTCACCGTGGGCGGCAAGGACCTCGTCGGGCGAGCACGCCCCCCGGCGATGCTGGCCGTGCCACCGCTGGAGCTCTCGCCCTCCTTCCCGTCCGGTCACACCCTCAACGCGACGGTGCTCATCGCTCTGATGGCCTACCTGCTCCTGCTCCACCAGCGCAGTCGCGGCGCGAGGGCCGCGACCGTGGTGGTCGCGGTCGTCCTCATCGTGGCGATGGGGCTCTCCCGGGTCTACCTCGGCCACCACTGGCTCACCGACGTCGTCGCGGCGTGGCTCCTGGGTGTCGGCTGGTTGGCAGCGGTCATCACCGGGCACCGCCTCCAGCTCACCCTGAGGTCGAGCGGCGCGCCGCACCCGGCGAACCGGTGACGCCGGGCCAGGTGCTGACGTGACGCCGGGCCCGGCGCTGACGTGACGCCGGGCCTGGCGCTGACGTGACGCCGGGCCCGGCTGCGCTCCTCAGCCGAGGGCGATCGCCGCGCGGCCCGCCTCGAGCCGCGCCACGGGGACCCGGAAAGGCGAGCAGGAGACGTAGTCCAGACCTGACTCGTGGAAGAAGTGGATCGAGGCAGGGTCGCCCCCGTGCTCGCCGCACACGCCGAGCTTGAGGCCGGGGTGGCGCTCCCGCCCCTCCCAGGCCGCCATCCGCACGAGGCGTCCGACGCCGAGCCGGTCGATCGTCTCGAACGGCGACGTGCCGAAGATGCCCTTCTCCAGGTAGCGCGAGAAGAACGAGGACTCGACGTCGTCGCGGGAGAAGCCCCACACCGTCTGGGTGAGGTCGTTGGT
>JBDTDY010000181.1:0-13854 GCA_039922835.1 Ornithinibacter sp. | reverse complement strand
CGGGGTGCTGGTCGATCGGGGATATGTGCGCCACCTGCCCGAGGAGCGGCGCTACGGCCTGGGCGTCGCCGCCTACGAGCTGGGCTCGGCCTACCAGCGACAGGCCCCGCTGCAGCGGATGGCGCGGGGGGTCATGGACCGCCTCGTCGACCGCACGGGGCACAACGCCCACCTCGCGGTGCTGCACGGCCGCGATGTCCTCTACGTCATCGAACAGCGCGCACCCGGTCGGCCGCTGCTCGTCACCGACGTCGGCGTCCGTCTCCCCGCAGCCCTCACGGCATCCGGCCTGGCAATGCTGGCCCAGCTTCCCGCCGCGCAGATCCGAGCCCTCTTTCCCGACCGCACCAGCCTCGTGCAACGGGACGGCCGCGGTCCGGCATCCACGACCCAGCTGCGCTCCCAGCTCCAGGCCGTGCGACAGCGAGGCCATGCGTTCGAGGATGGGCTCGTCACCGCCGGAATAGGATCCGTCGCGGTCGCCGTGCTCGACCACAACGACTACCCCGTCGCAGGGATCGCGGTGACCTATCCGCTCGTCGATGTCGACCACGAGGGCACCACCCACCTGGTGCACGAGGTGCGCCAGGCCTCCTCAGCACTCAGCGCCCGCCTGGGCCGCACCCACCGCTGACCCAGCGCTGGCGGCGGGGCGCCTCCCGGGGGTTGGATGACGTGGTGATCATCATCGAGCACGCCCACCTGCTCACCATGGACCCAGAGCGCAGCGAGCACTCCAGCGGGCACGTCGCCGTCGAGGGCAACCGACTGGTGAGCGTGGGGCCCGGACCGGCACCAGAGGAGCTGCGCTCGCGAGCGGAACGGATCGTCGACGGCGCCGGGTGCCTGCTCACCCCCGGACTGGTCAACACCCACCACCACCTCTACCAGTGGGTGACGCGCGGGATGGCGGTCGACTCGACGCTGTTCCAGTGGCTCACGACCTTGTATCCGGTGTGGGCCGGGATCGACGAGGACTGCGTGCGCACGGCCGCCCGAGGGGGGCTGACGTGGCTGGCGCAGACGGGGTGCACCACGAGCACCGACCACCACTACGTCTTCCCGCGCGACGGGGGTGACCTGCTGGGCGCGGAGATCCAGGCCGCCGCCGAGGTGGGGCTGCGCTTCCACCCGACCCGGGGCTCGATGGACCTCGGCGCCAGCGACGGGGGCCTTCCGCCGGACGACGTCGTCGAGGACCGCGACACGATCCTGGCCGCCACGGCCGACGCCATCGCGCGCTGGCACGACCCCTCCCCGGGCTCGATGCTCCGGATCGCCGTGGCGCCCTGCTCCCCGTTCTCGGTGACTGGAGACCTCATGCGCGAATCCGCTGTGCTGGCAAGGGAGCACGGCGTCCACCTACACACCCACCTGGCAGAGACCACCGACGAGGACGCCTTCTGCCGGGAGCGCTTCGGCGCCTCTCCGCTCGACTACGTCGAGGACCTGGGCTGGACCGGTCCCGACGTCTGGTTCGCACACGGCATCCACTTCGATGACGCGGAGGTGGCCCGCCTCGGCGCCACTCGCACCGGCATCGCCCACTGCCCGACCTCCAACGCCAGGCTGGGTGCCGGCATTGCCAGGGCACGAGACCTGCGAGAGGCAGGGGCCCGGATCGGGATCGGCGTCGACGGTGCCGCCAGCAACGAGGCCTGCTCGATGATCGACGACGTGCGACACGCCCTGCTCTTCGCCCGCGCCCGGGGAGGTCCGCTGGCGCTGAGCGTGCGGGAGGCAGTGGAGATGGCAACCCTGGGGGGTGCGGCGGTGCTGGGTCGCGGAGACGACATCGGGTCCCTGGAGGTCGGCAAGCTCGCAGACCTCGCCCTGTGGGACCTGCGCTCACTCGCACACGTTGACATCGCCGACCCGGTGGCAGCGCTGGTCCTCGGTGCGACGCCACCCGTCCGGCTGCTCCTGGTGGACGGCCTCCCCGTCATCGAGGAGGGCGCCCCGGTGACCGTGGACCCGGAGAGCCTGGCCCGCGAGGCCCTCGCTGCACACACCGCGCTGCTGAACCGCAGCCCCGCCCCCACCCCGTAGCCGCCACCTCACGACCACCTCGCGGGCACCTCGCGGCCACCGCCTGAGAGTGGAGGTCAGGGCCTGGAGGCACTGACGACCCGCACCCGGTCCGCCCCGATCCGACCCGTGTCAGGCAGCAGCGCGGCATACGTGGAGGGCAGGTGAACCTTCGCCGTGGCAAAGCCGCAGGCGAGCAGGGCTGCCTCGGCAGCGGGCGCGTCCTCGAAGTGGAAGTGCACCCGGCCCCGCACTGCCACACCGAGCCCTGAGGCGACGAGGCGGTCGACGGGGCCGGCGACCCCGTCGAGGTGCAGGTCCGAGAAGTAGCAGACCTGGGGACGGTGGTCGGTCGCCGCAACCAGCCTGGCCCACAGGTCGAGGACCGCATCGGTGGGGAAGTAGTTGATGAGGCCCTCGGTGACGACCGCGACACCCCGCGTGGGGTCGATCGAGGCGAACACCTCGTCGAGCGACCCGTCGAACACGTTCGCCGCCTCGACCCGCAACCGCCCGCCCCACTCACGACCGTTGCGCAGCAGCCGTTTCCGCTTGCGCTCGGCCATCGCCGGCAGGTCGACCTCGACGTAGTCCAGCGAGGGAAAGCGGCTCGTCATCCGCAGCCCGCGCGGGCTCAGGCCGGCTGCCAGCTCGACCACTGTGGTGACCCGTCCCGCCTCGATGGCCTCGACGAGCAGGTGGTCGATGAGCTGGTGGCGCGCCAGCAGGAACGTCTCGAAGCGCGGTGCTCCGACACGGTCGAGCGCACGCCCCCGCACCGCACCCACCCGGCCGGCGACTCGGGCCACGGGGCCCTCCAGCGGAGCCTCGCCCAACCCGGCTGACGTCCACACATGGCTCGTGAACAGGGCCGTCGGGGAGATCGCGGCCGAGTTGCGCTCGCACCTCGTCGACCCGACCATCTCCTGACCGTACCCGCGTCCCGGCACTGCGGCGAGAGTGTGCCACTGCGCACCCGCTACGGTGGCCGCACGCCGCCGACGGGAGACCCGATGGACGATCAGCACGACTATGACGTCATCGTCATCGGGTCCGGCATCGGCGGGCTGGCCGCCGCGAGCATCCTCGCCGAGCTCGAGCACAAGCGGGTGCTCGTCCTGGAGTCGCACTTCAAGCTCGGCGGCTTCACCCACACCTTCATGCGCAAGGGCTGGCACTGGGACGTCGGCATCCACTACCTCGGCGGCCTCCACGAGGGCGGCAGCATGCGCGGGCTGTTCGACCTCGTCACCGGCGGCGGGGTGAAGTGGCAGCAGATGCCGCACGTGCTCGAGGTCTTCCACTACCCCGACCTCACCATCGAGGTGCCGAGCGACCCGGCCGAGTATGCCGGTGTGCTCACCGCCGCGTTCCCCGCTGAGGCGGAGGCGATCAGCCGCTACTTCGCCGACGTCAAGCGCGCGTCCGCGTGGTTCGGCCGTGAGGGCTACCGCTGGTCCGCGCCTTGGCTGCTGCGCAACGGGCTCGGGCTCGCCGGGCTGCGCGACCGACGCCTCGGGCTCAGCACGACCAAGGACTACCTCGCGCGCCGCTTCACCGACCCGCGGCTGCGCGCCGTCGTTGCCTCGCAGTGGGGCGACTACGGGCTTCCTCCGAGTCGCAGTGCGTTCGCGATGCACGCCCTCGTCGTTCAGCACTACCTGCGCGGCGGCTGGTATCCCGTGGGCACCTCGAAGACGATCGCGGACGGAGCGATGGAGGTCATCGAGAAGCACGGCGGCGACTGCCTCGTCAACCACACCGTCGAGCAGGTGATCATCGAGGACGGTCGGGCCGTCGGGGTGGAGGTGAGCTACAAGAAGGGCCGCGGCCCGCACCACGCCACGTTCCGTGCACCGATCGTCATCTCGGATGCCGGCGCCCACACCACCACGACCCGCCTCCTGCCGCGCGGGGCCGCGCCACGGCTCACTGCCGCGGTGGCGAGCGCCGAGCCGTCGATCTCCACCGTCACGCTCTACCTCGGGCTGAACGACTCCGCTGCGACCCTGGGTTTCACCGGCGCGAACCACTGGTACTTCAACTCCTACGACCACGACGCGACCCGCGAACGGTGGGCCGACGTGCTCACCGGAGACCCGCCGGGCGCCTACCTGTCCTTCCCCTCGCTGAAGGACCCCGAGGCCCAGCGGCACACCGCCGAGATCATCGCGTTCGTGGAGCACTCCGCGTTCGAGGAGTGGGCCGGCGAACAGTGGAAGCGGCGCGGCCCGGCATACGACCAGCTCAAGGAACGCATCAGTGACGGGCTCCTCGACCTCGTCGAGCGCCACCACCCCGGCTTTCGCGACCTCGTGGCCTACCGCGAGCTCTCCACGCCGCTCACCATCGAGGCCTTCACCGGTCACCGGGGTGGCGGCATCTACGGTCTCGCAGCCACTCCGCAGCGGATCAAGGACCAGCTGGTGCCGGCCCGCACCGAGATCAGTGGCCTCTACATCGCCGGGTCCGACGCGTTCTCGCCCGGAGTCGCCGGCGCGATGATGGGTGGCGTCTTCGCGGCGGGAGCGGTGATGGGCGCCAGGGGATTTCCCACCATCATGGGCGCCGCGCGGAGCCCGCGCCCGTCCCGGGTCCAGACGCCGGTCGCCTCGACCCGGCCCAACTGATCGGAGCGACGGGTTGACGACACCTCGGCGATCCTGCTCGGCGCTCTGGTCGGTGGGTTGCTCGCCTCAGCGGTGCGCCTGCCCCCGCTGGTCGGCTTCCTCGGAGCAGGGTTCGCGCTCAGCGCATTCGGCGTCGCTCCGGTCGCCGGTCTCGACCTCGCCGCCAACCTCGGCGTGACCATCCTGCTCTTCGGGGTGGGGCTCAAGATCGACCTGCGCTCGTTGCTGGGGCGCGAGGTGTGGCTGACCGCATCGGCGCACATGCTCGTGATGAGCGTGGTCGGCGCGTCGCTGGTCGGGCTGCTCGCAGTGGCCGGGGTGGGGCTGGCAGCCGGCGGCGGACTCACGTCGTGGCTGCTCGTCGGTTTCGCGCTCTCCTTCTCCAGCACGGTCTTCGTCGTCAAGGTCCTGGAGGACCACGGCTGGTCGCGCTCGCTCGGCGGCCGCACGGCGATCGGTGTGCTCGTCATGCAGGACCTCGCGGCGGTCGTCTTCCTCGCCGTCGCCGAGGGCCGCACCCCCAGCCCGTGGGCGCTGCTCCTGCTGCTGGTCCTGCCCGCCGCCTGGCCCCTGCGCCGGGTGCTCGCCTCGGTCGGCCACGGCGAGCTGCTGCCCCTCTTCGGGGTGGTGCTGGCCCTGGTGCCCGGCTATGCACTGTTCGAGGCACTCGGTGTCAAGGGGGACCTGGGAGCGCTGGTGGTCGGGATGCTGCTCGCGGGCCAGCCCCGAGCGGACGAGCTCGCCAAGGGCCTGTTCGAGCTCAAGGACCTGCTGCTCGTCGCGTTCTTCGTCTCGATCGGGCTCGCCGGTCTGCCGAGCCCGACCCAGCTCGCGGTGTCCGCCGTCCTGCTGTTGTTGTTGCCGCTCAAGGCCTTCGGGTATGCCGTGCTGCTCTGGTCCGCGCGGATGCGGCGCCGCACCTCGGTCCTTACGGGGACGACCCTGGCGAACTACTCGGAGTTCGGGCTCATCGTCGTGGTGGCCGCACCGGCGTCGCTGCTCGACCAGTCCTGGGCCACGGTCATCGGCACGGCGGTCGCCGGCAGCTTCGTCCTCGCCTCGCTGCCCGGACGGCATCCCGAGTACCTGGCCCGCGTCGTGCGCGGTGTGCTCCCCGACCGCCCGGTGGGCCGACTGCACCCGGAGGACCGGCCCTTCGAGGTCGGCACGGCCCAGGCGGTCGTGCTGGGCATGGGCCGCGTGGGTCGGGCCGCCTACGACCGGTTGCACCGCGAGTACGGGCTCGAGGTGCTCGGCCTGGAGGCCTCGCGGGAGCGTGTCGCCGAGCTCACCGCGCGAGGCCTGCGCGTCGTGGAGGGCGACGCCACGGATCCCGAGCTCTGGGACGGACGCCCGTTCTGTGACGTCTCGCTCGTGCTCCTGGCGATGCCGTTCCACGGAAACAACCTCGACGCACTGGCGCAGCTGCGCGCCAACGGGTTCGGTGGCACGGTCGCCGTCGTCGCGCAGTACGACGACGACCTCGCCCAGGCGGTCGACCGTGGCGCGCAGACCGGCATCCAGATCTACGACGGGGCGGGCACCGAGCTGGCCGATCGCGCGGTCGCCCAGATGCAGGGTCGGAACGGGTCGTGAGCGCGGGTAGTTTGGCGGGATGAGAGCCATCACGATCCCGGAGTTCGGTGGGCCGGACGCCCTCGTCCTCGACGACGTCGACGCACCTCAGGCGGGGCCAGGAGAGGTGCTCGTGCGGGTTGCCGCCGCCGGGGTCAACCGTGTCGACACGATGCAGCGCCAGGGGCTCTATCCGCCACCCAAGGGGGAGTCCGACGTGCCGGGGCTCGAGGTGAGTGGCGTCATCGATGCACTCGGAGAGGGGGTCGACGGCTGGGGCGTCGGCGACGAGGTGTGTGCCCTGCTGTCCAGCGGCGGCTATGCCGAGCTCGTCGCCGTGCCCGCGGGCCAGCTGCTCCCCGTGCCCGCGGGGGTGTCGTTGGTCGAGGCGGCGGCCCTGCCCGAAGTCGCCTGCACCGTCTGGTCCAACGTCTTCCTCACTGCCAACCTCCAACCGGGCGAGACGCTCCTCGTGCACGGGGGCTCCTCCGGCATCGGCACCATGGCGATCCAGCTCGCCCGACAGGTCGGCGCCCAGGTCGCCGTGACCGCCGGGAGCCCCGAGAAGCTCAAGGCGTGTCGCGATCTGGGGGCCGAGGTGCTCGTGAACTACCGCGAGGAGGACTTCGTCGAGCGGCTGCGCGAGGCCACCGACGGGCACGGCGCAGACGTGATCCTCGACAACATGGGCGCGAAGTACCTGTCCCGCAACGTGGCTGCTCTCGCGACGGCAGGACGACTCGTCATCATCGGCATGCAGGGCGGCACCAAGGGGGAGCTCGACATCGGTGCGCTCCTCGCCAAGCGGGGAGCGGTCATCGCCACGGGGCTGCGCTCTCGCCCAGCGGCCGAGAAGGCCACGATCGTCGCCGCCGTGCGCGAGCACGTCTGGCCGCTCGTGGAGGCCGGTCGGGTGCGTCCGATCGTGCACAGCCAGTTCCCGCTCGCCGAGGCCGCCGAGGCGCACCGGCAGATGGAGTCCAGCAGCCACATCGGGAAGATCCTGCTCACGCTCGGCTGAGCCCACCCACGGCGCCCGACACCCCCGGGCCCCCCGACACCCCCGGACCCCCGGACCCCCGGGCCCCCCGGGACGCCGACCCACCCTTCCCCCTCTCCCTCTCTCTCTCCCGACTTCTTGCGTTCCAGCGACGCTCGCGGACCCTTTCGGGGTCGGCGGGGGTCGCTGGAGCGCAAGAAGTCGAGGTTGACGGGCCTGGTGATACTCGGTATACATACCTCGGACGGTCCGCAACACCGGGGATGCCGGGGATGCCCGGTTCGTCGAGAAGGCCGGGATGCCGGTCACACGAGGGGGCGAGATGTCAGTCAGGTTGGGGCTCATGGCGCTGCTCGCCGAGGGCGAGAAGTACGGTGCCCAGTTGCGCTCTGAGTTCGAGGCGCGCACCGGCGGCACCTGGCCGCTCAACGTGGGGCAGGTCTACACGACGCTCGACCGGCTCGTGCGTGACGGGATCGTCGAGGTCGCGGGGGCACCCGACGCCGAGGGCCGCATCCCCTACCGGCTCACTGCGGGAGGCCGCGGCGAGCTGGACAGCTGGTGGGTCACCCCGGTGGACCGCACCAACACCCCGCGGGACGAGCTGACCATCAAGCTCGCACTGGCAGTCACCGCGCCAGGCGTCGACGTGCAACGGGTCGTGCAGACCCAACGCACCGCCACCCTGCGCCACCTCCGGGACCTGACCCGGCTCAAGCGTGAGGCCCTCGCCCGCGGGGAGGGGGCCGGCGAGGGCCTCACGCAGGAGTCGGGCACGGCCTGGCTGCTCGTCCTGGAGAACCTCATCTTCTCCGGAGAGGCCGAGGCACGGTGGCTCGACCACGTCGAGTCGATGCTGGCGCGGATCGCGAGCAGGGCGCCCCGACGCTCGAGTCCCAGCCCATCACCCCAGCGCGCACTCGCACAGCCCATTGCCACCGGAGCCGACGACCCGGCATCCCGCACGACCTCGCCGCCTGGCACCGCGCCGGTCGGAGCCACGCCTGAGGGGGCCGCACCATGACCGCACCACACGTCGTGCTCACCGACGTCACCCGCATCCACGGCTCCGGCGACACCGCCGTCACCGCTCTGGCCTCGGTCTCGCTGCAGATCCATCCCGGTGAGCTGGTCGCCGTCATGGGCCCCAGCGGCTCTGGGAAGTCGACCCTGCTCAACGTCGCCGGTGGCCTGGACCAACCCACCTCCGGCACCGTCTCCATCGGCGGCGACGTGCTCACCCAGCTCGGTCCGAGAGACCTCGCCAAGCTGCGCCGCCGCCGGATGGGGTTCGTGTTCCAGGACTACAACCTGATCCCGAGCCTCACCGCCGCCGAGAACGTCTCGCTCCCGCTCGAGCTCGACGGGGTGCGCGCGCGGCAAGCCCGGCGGCAGGCCCGCCAGACCCTCGACCTGATGGACCTCATGGCCCTCTCGGACCGATACCCCGACCAGATGTCCGGCGGTCAGCAGCAGCGGGTCGCCATCGCTCGCGCCCTCGTGGGCACGCGGCGGTTCGTGCTCGCCGACGAGCCCACCGGCGCACTGGACACCCATACCGGCGAAGAGGTGCTCAGGGTGCTCCGCGACCGCTGCGACGACGGAGTTGCCGGGCTGCTCGTCACGCACGAGGCCCGCCATGCGGCGTGGGCCGACCGCGTCGTCTTCCTGCGCGACGGCGTCGTCGTCGACACCACCGGCTCCCCCGACTCCGCAGAGGACCTCCTCTCCCACGGCGGCCCGGTCCGATGACCACGCTGGCCCCTGCCGAACAGCGCGCCGACGGTGGACGGCACGCGCCTGCTCCCCCGCCGGAGCCCAGCCGGTATGCCGCGTGGCGGGCGAGCTGGGCGATCGCCCTGCGGATGGCGCGGCGGGACGTGCGCCGGCACAAGGGCCGCAGCGCGCTCGTCGTGGTGATGGTCGCCGTCCCGACCCTGCTGCTCAGCGTGCTGGTGACGATCGCCGCCACGTCCGACGTCAGTGGCGCCGAGGTGATCGAGCCGACGATGGGCAGCGGTCAGGCTCTCATCGACGCCCCGAAGCCCAACCGCATCTACCAGGACGCCAACCCGCAGCAGGGCTACTCCTCGGACGACACCCCCGCCAAGGCCATCGAGGGCTACGACAGCGAGCGGGGCGCCTTCGGCAACACCGAAGTGATCTCCCGCCTCGTGGGTGCGCCCGTCTCAGCGATCTCCTCGACCCGAGGACGCACCACGATCGGCGACCGGCGCGTGTCCTTCGGGGTCACCGCTCTGAGCAACGAGGTCGACCTCGGCGCGAAGACCGAACTCGTCTCGGGCCGGTGGCCGCAAGGCCCAGGACAGGCAGCAGTGACCCAGTACGGCCTGACCCGCGACCTGCCCGGGTCGGGGTCGATCACCGTCGACGTCGACGGCACCGCGCACACCTTGCAGGTCGTCGGGGTCGTGCCGGGCACAGGACCTGGGGGCTACGACACCGGTCTCGTGCTGTCCGAGCCACTGCAGTCGCGCTCGGACTCGGGCTCCTGGATCGTCACAGGAGACGCACCGGTCTCCTGGGAGGAGGTGCAGTCACTCAACGGTTACGGCTTGGGCGTGACCTCGGCAGCGGTGCTCCGCGACCCCCCGTCCGGGGCAGAGCTGCCCGAGCAGGTCCGGGGGAACAGCTCCGGTCAGGCCCAGGAGATGGCGCTGCTGGTGAGCCTGGGGGCGACCATGCTGCTCATCATCACCGCCCTGCTCGTCGGCCCGGCCTTCGCGGTCAGCGCCGCCCGGCAGCGACGCACCCTCGCGCTGGCGGCGAGCAACGGCGCAGGAACGGCGGTGCTGCGCCGCACC
Source organism: Ornithinibacter sp. (assembly GCA_039922835.1). Lineage (GTDB taxonomy): Bacteria > Actinomycetota > Actinomycetes > Actinomycetales > Dermatophilaceae > Fodinibacter. The sequence goes on along the minus strand of JBDTDY010000181.1, from coordinate 3,796 downwards.
GTACTGGCCTCGGCGCTGGTGCTCGGAGGTGCGTCCGCCCTGCTCGGCGTCCTGCTCGGTGTGGCGGTGGCGTGGGGCATCATCGGCTTCACCAACCGCGACGGTCTCGGTATCGCCGGTCCGTTCGACCTCCGGTGGGGCATTCTCGCCGGGATCGCCCTGTGTGCCGTGGTGAGCACCCTGGTCGCCGCTCTCGTTCCGGCCCGGCGGCTGGGCCGCCTGGACATCGTCGGGGTGATGCGCGGCCAGAGCGTCTCGCCGCCCCCGAGCCGGTTGCTGTTCCTCGCGGGTCTGGTCGTCGCGGGCCTTGGCGCCGTCATCGTCCTGGGCTCCACCCGTGTCGGTGGCCTCCCCAGCGTTGCCGACCTGCTCGGCATCCGAGCGGGCAGTGACTTCGTGGTGACGATCGGCGCGGTGCTGCTCATCCTGGGCACCCTGTTCCTCGTGCCGGTGATCCTCACGCTCGTCGGCCGCCTCGGTGGGCACCTACCGACCTCGCTGCGGATGGCGGCACGCGACCTGGCGCGGCACCGCTCCCGCAGCGCGCCCTCGGTCGCCGCCGTCCTCGCGGCCGTGGCCGGCCTGGCCTTCGGGCTCACCGGGCTCGCCAGCGACACCGAGCAGCAGTTCCGGCAGTACATTCCGCAGACGCTCGCGGGAGAAGCCCTCGTCTACATCAACTCCGACCCCTCGCTCGACGCCGCGACCATCGGCGCCGCGGCCCCCGGCCTCGTGGCGACCGACAACCTCGCCGTCGACACCGGCGACCCGTGGTTGCGTGGCAACGACCAGCCGGTGGAGCCCTACCGCCTCACCTTCGTCAACGTGGTGCCCGCGGGGTGCACCCCCGAGCGCACGGTCGACGACCCGGGGTGGCGGGCCGCCAACGACACCGAGGCGAACGAGGGTCCACCCTGCTCCAGGGCGGGGACCAACTCCTCCAACGGAGGGTCGGGGGTGGTTCTTCTCCCCGCCGCCGAGGTGGTGCGCAGGCTCGGCCTCGACCAGTCGCAGGCCGCTGCGGTCCGAGCAGGGGCCGTCGTCGTCCGCGACCCGGGCACGCTCTCCACCGACGGCACGGTGGTGCGGCTGGCGCGCGGCACCTACGTCGTCAACCCGATGGAGCAGGGAGAGCCCACGGACACCTCGGTGGAGGTCGACCAGGACGTCTCGGTCCCCCTCGTGGTCATCCCCAACACCAAGGAGACCGTCGGGCGAATGCTGGGCGCCTCCCTCGTGCTGGCGACCGACACCACCACGACCCGGGGCTGGCCCACCATCGCCCAGAGCGTCACCCTGCGCGATCCGAGTGGTGCGCCGGTCAGTGACCAGGTGGCTGAGAAGGTGCAGAACCAGCTCGGCGACGATGCCTACCTGGAGGTCGAGAGGGGTTTCGAGCGCTATGACCGGCTCGTCGTCGCGATCCTCCTCGGGGTCTTTGCCCTGCTGATCCTCGTCATCACGCTCACGTCGACGGCACTCAGCCTCGCCGAGCAACAGAGCGACCAGGCCACCCTCGCGGCTCTCGGCGCCACCCGCGGCACCAGGCGAGTGATGGCTGGGGCACAGGCACTGGTCCTCGCCGCCGTGGGGTGCCTGCTCGGGGTCGCGGTCGGTCTCGTTCCCGGCATCGCCATCGCCCGGCTCCTGACCAGCGACAACTACGACCCGCTCACAGGGATCGCGATCGAGGGCCCGAGCATCCTCGTCATCCCGTGGCTCCAGCTCGCCGTGGTGGGGCTGCTCGTCCCCCTGGTGGCCGCCGGGATCGCCGCGGCCGGCATCCGGAAGGCCCCTCAGGTCACCCGCCGCACCTGACCCCACCCCGCGACTCCTTGCGCGTCAGCCACGTCGCGCGGCCGCCAAGGGGCCTGCGGGCGTGGCTGGGGCGCAAGAAGTCGCGATAGAATGGGAGGGAGCAGAGGGTTTCTGTGCGTCTCGGAGGTGGGTACGGCGCACGCCTGCTCTGCCCTGCCCGGGCCCAGATCGGAAGACTCGCGTGTCACCCATCACCTCCTACCGGCGCCTGTTCTCGCTCGCCGGCCCCCTCTACGTGCTCGTCGCCTTCGTCGGGCGCCTGCCCCTGGCAATGAGCCAGATGGGCGCCCTCCTCCTCGTCGCCGCGACCACCGGCTCCTACGGCGCAGGCGGTGCCGCGGCCGGCGCCCTGGCCGTGGCGAATGCCGTCGGCGCACCGATCGCGGGCTCCCTCGCCGACCGCATCGGTCAGCGACCGGTCGTGCTCGTCCAGTCGATCGCCGGCGGGATAGGGCTGCTCGTCCTGGTCTGGCTCGCCCATGACGGCGCCTCCACTCCGGTGGTCATCGGCGCCGCTGCCGTCGCCGGGGTCGCGATGCCCCAGATCGGGCCGCTCGCCCGGGTGCGCTGGCGCCCGATCACGCGCAAGACCGGGAGTCGCCAGCCCCGCCTGATGGAGACGGCCTTCTCCTACGAGGGTGCGGCCGACGAGGCGTCCTTCGTGCTCGGACCGGCCATCCTCGGGGTGCTCGTCGTCGTCGCGAGCCCCGCGGCCGGGCTCGTCTTCGCGGCCGTGGTGCTGCTCGTCTTCGGCTGCGGTTTCGCGCTCCACCCCACGGCACGACTCGCCCACGCGCACCGTCCGACCGCACACAGCACGGCGCGTCTCGTGACCGCGGCATTCATCGTGCTGCTCGCCGCGCAGTTCCTCATCGGGGTGGTCTTCGGATCCGTACAGACCGGCACCACCGTGCTGGCGACCCTCGCGGGCCAGCCCGGGATCGCGGGCCTGGTGCACGCCTCGCTCGGGGTCGGTAGCGTCATCGCCGGTCTCGCCGTGGCGGCCCTCCCGACGAGCTTCGGCTACCCCGCCCGCGTGCTCACTGCCGCCACCGGGCTCGCGGTGCTCTCGGTCCCGCTGCTGTTCATCGACACCATCCCCGGACTGTTCGCGGTGGTGCTCGTGCTCGGCTTCGCCGTCGCGCCCTACATGATCAGCGTCTTCATGTTGGGTGAGAAGGCCGCTCCGCCCGCACGGGTCGGCACCGCCATGACCCTCCTCGCCTCCATCACCGGCATCGGGTATGCCGTGGGGTCGGCCGTGGCCGGACGCCTCGCGGACGAGCACGGTCACCTCGGCGCGTTCTCGGTCACCGTGGCCGCCACCGTCACGGCATTCGCGCTCGCCCTGGTGGCACAACCGCTGATGCGGGGCATCTCACGAGCACCTGGGCCCGAGGCGCACACGGAGGTCCTCAGCCCGAGCGCTCCACCCCACCCCGGCTGAGGGTTGCCGACTGCCCAAGGTTCGACGTGGTGCATCCCCCATCGACGGCACTTCACGCCGGGCACGGTCACCGACCCGGTCAAGGTGCCGGCTGGTGCCAACATCACCGTCGCGGCCCACCTCGACCCCCAGCGCGCACCCGTCCTGACCCATTCGTCAACGACCTCAGCACGGTTGCCCCCGGCCGAGCCGCCTCGTCGTCCGCCTACGCCTGGGGCTCGGCAGCCGACAAGAACCTCATCGTAGTGACGGCCAAGCCCCTGCCGTGGAGCAGTCGCTGAGGGTGCGCTCAGGGCCTGGCGAGGACGCCGAGGGGCAGGCCCTGGCACCGAATGAAGGACCAACCGCTGGGCTCGTCGCGCACCGGCGTCTCCATCACCCGCACCGGTCGCACATCCGTCTCCGCGAACCATTCGCCGAGCGGCAGCCCGCGGACCAGGTCTCCGACCACCCACACCGGGTCTGACGAGGCCACGACCCGACCCGCCGCGTTGACCACGACGCACACCCCTGCCACCGCATCCAGCTCGC
>JBDTDY010000180.1:0-10377 GCA_039922835.1 Ornithinibacter sp. | reverse complement strand
CTGCAGCGCCTTCACCTGTGCGGCGACCTCCTTGGTGCGAGCCAGCAGGGCCTGCTTGTCCTCCCCCTGCGCCCGCGCCACCTCCTTGCCCATGACCTTCTGCTCGGCACGCAACCGCTCGTATGCCGTGAGCGAGCTGCGGCGGCGCTCGTCGGCCGCAAGGATCGCGTCGACGACTCCTTCGTCCTCCCCGCGAGCGCGCTGGCTCGCCCGCACGAGGTCGGGGTCCTCCCGGAGCAGCCTGATGTCGATCATCCGGGAAGACTATCGGCGGACGCTCACTCACCCGGCCGCGGGCTCTGAACTCGGAGGTGGATCACGGCGCGGTGCCGTTCAGTCGGCCCGACCGGTGAGGACCAGCCCGGTGCCCAGGCCCACCATCAGCAGCCCACCCACACCCCCGACGCGCTCCATCCGCTGCGGCGAGGACGCGAACCAGTCCCGGGCGCGGCTCGCGATCAGTGCCACGGTCCCGTCCATGAGCAGGGCCAGGACCGCGAAGATCGACCCGAGCGCGACGAGCTGGACCAGCACCGGTGAGGTCGTCACGACGAACTGCGGCAGCAGGGCCGCGAAGAACACGACCGTCTTGGGATTGGTCACCCCGACGACGAACCCGGCCCGCACCGCGTGCATCCGCGGCACGCTCACGGGTACCCCCGACGTGAACGCCGCCGCCAGCGTTCGCCGGTCACGGATCGCGCACACCCCGAGCCAGATGAGGTAGCAGGCGCCGACGAGCTTGAGCAGCGTGTATGCCGTGGCGCTGGCAGCGATGAGCGGGCCCAGACCGACAGCCAGCGCGCAGATCTGGGTGAGGATGCCGAGCGCGTTGCCGACGACGGTGAGCAGCGCCTCCCGGCGACCCGAGGACAGCGCGCGGCCGATCGTGAAGAGCAGGCTCGGGCCGGGGATGGCGATGATGACGACGGACGCGACCGCGAATGCGAGGAGGAGCGACGTCGACGGCACACCGATCAGTGTGCGGCCGGAGCAGCCCCCGCCGCACCCCGGTTCCGGCCCGATGCCTCACGGCGCGCATCGAGGCGTTGCATCACCGGGGTCGCGAGCACGCCGTGCACGACGACGGAGAGCGCGACGGTGAAGCCCACCGTGGACCACAGCCACCGTTCCTCGGTGAACTTCGTGACCCCGGCGGCGTAGGCGAGGTAGTAGATGGAGCCGATGCCGCGCACCCCGAAGAAGGCGACGACGAGCCGTTCGCGGTGGTCCAGGCCGGCCTCTCCCATCTGGGTGCGGTGCCCCAGAAAGGCGATCCACCCGGCGAGCGGGCGCACGACGAACACGAGCGCGAGCCCGACCGTGACACCGCGCCAGTCGAGGTTGCCGAGGAGTCCGTTGGTGATCGCGAACCCCAACCCGAGGAGCAGCACCAGGGTGAGCAGCCGCTCGAGACGCTCGATGACGTCGTGCATGTGCACCTGGTAGGCGTGGTTGCGCTCGGCCGAGCGGATCACCAGGGCGCTCACGAAGACGGCGAGGAACCCGTAGCCCCCTGACAGCTCGGCGGCGCCGTAGGACACGAGGAGTGCGGCGATCGCGACGAGAGGCTCCCCCACCTCGGCCAGGCGCAGGGAACGACGCGGCGCCCGGAAGGCGAGCTGCGACAACCCCCACCCGACGGCAGCCCCGACGACCACCCCGACGACCACCTTCCCGACGAGCTCCCACGCCACCCAGCGCAGCCCCCACTGCGAGAGGGGGCCTGCGTTCGCGAGGAAGATCGCGGCATACACGAAGGGAAACGCGAGCCCGTCGTTGAGGCCCGCCTCGCTGGTCAGCGCGAAGCGCACCTCGTCGGACTCGTCGATCTCATCGGGTGCGTCCTCCTCCTCGAGCGTCGGGCCCCCGACCTGCACGTCGGACGCGAGCACCGGGTCGGTCGGTGCGAGTGCGGCGCCGAGCAGCACCGCGGCCGGCAGGGCCACCCCGAGCGGACCCCACGCGAGCAGCGCGATGCCGGCGATGGTGAGCGGCATCGCGATGCCGAGCAGCCGCCACGTGGGCGACCACGCTGCCCACGACGTGCGCACACGCCAGCGCAGCGGCCGGTCCAGGGCCAGGCCCACCCCCATCAGGGCCACGAGCACCGTGACCTCGGCGAGGTGCTCGATGATGCTGCGCGTGGCGACCGGGTCCAGGCGCGCGGCCTCGGTGCCCGGCAGGAACCCGAAGGCCATCCCGGTGCCCACCAGCACGATCGGCGCGGAGAGCGCATAGCGGTGGAGCACGGTCGGCAGCACCGACGCGAGGAGGAGGGCTGCACCGAGCAGGAGGTAGACCAGCTCGGGCCTCACGACACCTCTACCCCGACGTCCCAGAGGTGGCGCGCGAGGTCGTGCAGTCCGGAGCGGCCGAGCGAGATGGTGGCGGGGTGCGGGGGCTGCCACACGTCGGGCCGGGTCAGGACCTGGCACCAGGGCGCGGTGTATGCCGTGACTCGGGCCGTGATCTCCCCCGCCGGGATCGCACCGGCGGCGAGGCCGCACTCGGGGCAGGGGCGCTCCAGGGCCCAGGTCAGCTCCGTGTCATCGGGCACGATCGGCTCTGCACCCCCGACGCTCTCGCCCATCTCGCGCATGACGGAAGACTACGGCGGCACACCAGCGCCCTGAGGTCATGTACCTTCCACTGTTGTGTGGGAGCAGTGGTTGACGTGGGTGGGCATCGGCGTGGCCGTGCTCTTTGCCGTGGTGGGGCTGTGGCTGGTGCTCTCGGCACGCCAGTCGGGTCGGCACGCGCCGGAGGCCGGCCGACCCAGCCGTGACTCCTTCCGCGCGGAGGACGCCGATTCCGAGCCGCGCAAGCGGATGGCGGTGGTGCTCAACCCGACCAAGCTCGAGGGGGAGGACGTGCACGTCACGGTGCGCCGGGTGTGCCAGGACAATGGCTGGGACGAGCCCCTCTTCCTCGAGACCGAGGAGCACGACGTCGGTTTCGGGCAGACCCGTGCGGCGCTGCGCGAAGGCGTCGACGTGGTCTGCGCGTTCGGTGGGGACGGCACGGTGCGCGCCGTGGCCCAGGAGATGGCGGGCTCCGGCGTCCCCATGGGGCTGCTGCCCGGCGGCACCGGGAATCTCCTCGCGAGAAATCTCGAGCTTCCCATCGACGACCTGGCGCGAGCCATCGAGGTCGCGATCAGCGGGCGCAACAGGCACATCGACGTGGGGTGGCTGACGCTGGACCCCAGCGACGCGCACCTGGAGGAGCACGTGGGCGAGGGCGCCTCCGCCGGTCAGCGCCGGCACGCATTTCTCGTGATGGCCGGGCTGGGGCTCGACGCCGCGATCATGGACGACACCTCCGAGAAGCTGAAGTCCCGGATCGGCTGGACCGCATACATCCCCGCAGGGATGAAGAACCTCCTGGTGAAGCGCTTCCGGGCCAGGGTCGGCATCGACGGCGGGGAGGACATCGTCTATCGCGCCCGCACGATCCTCGTCGGCAACTGCGGCAAGATCACCGGCGGCATCAACCTCATGCCCGACGCCGAGCCCGACGACGGCACGCTCGACATCGTGGTCATCGCCCCCGCGGAATGGTCGCGTGGGCCGGTGTCGCCGCACGGCTGATCGTCAAGAGCGACCGCACCACCTCGACCCTGGACCGATACCGCTGCCAGGCGGTTCGGGTGGAGGTCGACCACCCCCAGCGCATCGAGCTCGACGGCGACATCGTCGGGGAGGCCAGCCACCTCGCGGTCGAGGTGCAGCCCAAGGCACTCATCGTGCGGGTCGAGGTCGCGACGGCCTGAGCCGCCGCGGCTAGATCTTGCGTTCCCGCCACTGGCGCTCGAAGGGGAGCCGCCAGGCGGAGGGTGCGATGAGCTGGTGGATCTGGTTCGGCCCCCACGTGCCCTGCGCGTAGGGCCGCACCGTCGGCGGGTTCTCCAGCAGCGGCTGGCTGATCTCCCAGAGCCGCTCGATGCCGCCCGCGGAGGTGAACAGGGTGCGGTCACCGCGGGCCGCGTCGTAGATCAGCCGCTCGTAGGCCTCGAGCACCGCGCCGGCCCACGAGGTCTCCTGCATGGCGAACTGCATCGACAGCTTGTCGAGCCGGAAGCCTGGACCGGGCCGCTTGCCGTAGAAGGACAGCGACATCTTCGAGCGGTCGGCGAGGTCGAACGTCAGGTGGTCCGGGCCCTGGTCGCCGATGCCCGAGCCGGGCGGGAACATCGACTGCGGCGGCTCCTTGAAGGCGATCGAGATGATCCGAGCACCCTCCGCCATCCGCTTGCCGGTGCGCAGGAAGAAGGGCACGCCGGCCCAGCGCCAGTTGTCGATGTAGCACTTCAGCGCGACGAAGGTCTCGGTCTCGGAGTCGTGGGCGACCCCGGGCTCGTCGTGGTAACCGGTGTACTGACCACGGACGACGTCCTTGGGGTTGATCGGCTGCATCGAGCGGAAGACCTTGTTCTTCTCCCGGCTGATCGCGCTGGGCTCCAGTGCGGTCGGCGGCTCCATCGCGGTGAACGCGAGGATCTGGAAGAGGTGGGTCACGACCATGTCGCGGTAGGCCCCGGTGGCCTCGTAGAAGTCGGCGCGAGACGTCAGGCCGAGGGTTTCCGGCACGTCGATCTCGATGTGCGAGATGTTGTTCCGGTGCCAGATCGGCTCGAACAGCCCGTTCGCGAAGCGGAACGCGAGGATGTTCTGGGCAGCCTCCTTCCCCAGGAAGTGGTCGATGCGGAAGATCTGGTCCTCGTCGAAGACCTCGTGCAGCTGGGCGTTCAGTCGCACGGCGGACGCGTAGTCCGTGCCGAACGGCTTCTCCATCACCACCCGGCTCCGCACGACGAGGTCGGCCTCGGCGATCGTGTTCACGGCCGAGAGGGCTGCCTTCGGCGGGACGGAGAGGTAGTGCAGTCGCTGGTTCACCTCACCGGGCAGTTGGTCCTCGGCGCGCTTGACGGCCTCGCGCAGCTTCAGTGGGCCGGAGGAGAGCGGCACGAAGTCCAGGCGCTGCGCGAACTCGCGCCAGTCCTCGTCCGCGAGCTCGCGAGTGCTGTGTTCGCGGATCGCGAGGAGTGCGAGTTCGCGGAAGTCGTCGGAGCTGATCTCGTCGAGCGAGGTGCCCACGACGCGCAGGTCGTCGATCAGGCCGGACTGGAAGAGGTGGAGCAGCCCGGGGATCAGCTTGCGCTTGGCGAGGTCACCGGTGGCTCCGAACAGGACGAAGGTCGTGGGTGCTGTCATGGCCCCACCCTGTCGCGCGAGAGCCCCCACCGCCACTCCCCCGGCATCCGGCCTTCGCCAACCCTCGACCGACCTCCCCGACTTCGTCTGTCAGATTGCTGCTGACACGCCGCTGAAGCGGCCTGTCGCGACATCTGGACAGACGAAGTCGGGGACGAGGTGGTGCTGTCGCTCAGGCGAAGAGCTGACTGCCCCAGTCACCGTCGGCAGCCAGGCCGGGCGGGCACGCGAAGAGCGCTGACCCGGTGTGCTCGATGTATTCGTTGAGCCCGTCGCTGCGCGCCAGGGCCTGCTGCATCGGCACGAACTGGCGGTGCGCGTCACGCACGTAGGCGATGAAGAACAGACCGGCGTCGAGGTGGCCCTGCCCGTCGGTGCCATCGGTGAAGTTGTAGCCGCGCCGCAGGATCTCGATGCCACCGAGGTTGCTCGGGTGAGCGAGTCGCACGTGCGCCGTCATCGGGATGCGCGGAGTGCTGTCGGCTCCCATCGCGGTGAAGTCGGGCTCGTCGAACTCGCCGCTGCGACCCAGGGGCGCCCCGACCTTCTTGTCCCGCCCGAAGGTCTGCTCCTGGTCCATCAGCGTCGAGCGGTCCCACACCTCGATGTGCATGCGGATGCGTCGCGCGACGAGGTAGGAGCCGCCCGTCATCCACGCCGCGGGCCCGACGACGTCGTCGGCGGCGACCCAGACGTGCGCATCGAGCGCGGCAGTGTCCTCCGCGTGGAGGTTGGCCGTGCCGTCCTTGAACCCGAACATGTTTCGCGGGGTCACCTGCGCCGCGGTCGTCGACGACGTGCGCCCGAAGCCGAGCTGGCTCCACCGCACCGACACCACACCGAAACCCATCCGCACGAGGTTTCGCACGGCGTGCACCGCCACCTGCGGGTCGTCGGCGCATGCCTGGATGCACAGGTCGCCGCCGCTGGTCGCGGGGTCAAGGTCGTCCCCGACGAATGCCGGGAGGTCGCGCAACGCCTCCGGCCGCCGGTCGGCGAGCCCGAACCGGCCGTCGAAGAGCGAGGGGCCGTAGCCGATGGTCACCGTGAGGTTCGACGGCTCGAGGTCCAGGGCCTCGCCGGTGTCCTGCGGGACCCCCCAGGGGCCACCGCCCACGACGCCCCCCGGTGCTGCCTCCGCCCCGTAGGTCATCCGCTCGGCGGCGCGGGTCCACGCGGTGAGCAGGTCGCGCAGCTCGCCCGGGTCCGTGGTGATGACATCGAGGGAGACGAAGTGCAGACGGTCCTGGGCGGCGGTGGTGATACCCGCCTGGCGCTCGCCGCGGAAGGGAACCAGCCCTTCGGTGCCACCGGCAGCGGCCGGTGGCGTGGACGCCGACGCCGGCCTGGCGGCATACGTCAGACCTGCAGCGGCGCCGGCGATCGCGGCGCCCGCACCACTGGCGAGCACCGCACGGCGGGTGGAGGTCTCCATCAGGACCCGGCGACCACGCCGGCAACGGTGGCCACGGGCTCCGCGAAGGCGTCGAGGGCCTCGGCCAGCGCCTTGACGTCTGCCGCGGTGAGGTCGGTGTAGAGGACGAAACCGTCTCCCTCGCGGTGGGTCTCGAGCAGGGCGCCGAGCGCGTCGCCGCGGGTCTCGATGGTCTCGACGAGCTCGGGGTCCTTCTCTGCCAGATAGGGCCGCAGGGCCGCGATGGCCGCCTTGGACCCCTCGAAGTTGCCCTCGAAGTCGTAGAGGTCGGTGTGGCTGTAGCGCTCCTCCTCGCCGGTGATCTTGCCGGTGGCGATCTCGTCGAGCAGGGCCTTGGAGCCGTTCGCCAGCTGGAGCGGGTTGAGCTGCACGGCCTTCGCCTTGCCGACGAGCTCGGTGACGTCGGCCATCAGGCGGTCGGCCATCGCCGAGGAGTCGGGCTGCAGCCCGCTCTCCCAGAGGTCCTTCTCCAGGCGGTGGTAGCCGGTGAACTCCATCCCCTGCTCGGTGACCTCCTCGCGGCCGTCGATCTTGGGGTCGAGGTCACCGAAGGACTCTGCGACGGGCTCGATGCGCTCCCAGTAGGACCGCGCGACCGGGTAGAGCGCCTTGGCCTCCTCCACCTTGCCGGCCTTGACGAGCGCGACGAACTCGCCAGTGCGAGCCAGGAACGCGTCGGCCTGCGAGCCGACGTAGCGCTGGTACTCGGTGACGGCGCCCTGGAGGTTCTGGTCCGCCGACCTGGGGGCCGTGGACGCGCCCGTCACCGTGAAGTCGGCCCGGATGCCGTCGCCGACCATGCCGGGCTTGCAGGCGGTCTGGTAGGTGCCCGGCTCTGCGACCTCGACGTGGAAGCTGCGGGTCAGCCCGGGGCTGATGTTCTCCACCTCACCCAGGATGCGGTCGCCCTCGCCGTAGACGTAGAACTCGTTGATCTTGCTGCCGGTGTTGGTGACCTCGAATTGGATCGTGCCCGCGTCGGCCTGGGTGCGCGAGACCTCGCACGTGGTGTCGGTGGCGGTGACCGTGACGGGGCCGCCTGCGGCCGAGGAGGCCCCATCCCCGCTCGAGGAGCAGCCGGTGAGGGCGAGCGCGGCGGGCAGGGCAACGGTGAGGACGAGGGCGCGGGTGCGCATCGGGTTCTCCTGGGTCGTGGGTGTGTCGGCGCTGTGTGTCGGCGGGGTACGTCGGCTGGGTGCGCGTCGAGCGGCGGGTCAGGCCGAGGTCGGCTGGGCCTTCTGCGCCTTCTGGGGCGGCTGGATGGACTGGGTGTTCGCGGAGGGCGAGGCGGGTCCGGCCGGCGCGATCGGGGACTGGCGTGCGGGGCGGAGGAAGAGGGTCATCACCGTGCCGACGTAGAGCACCCAGGCGATCGCCTGGAGCCAGGTCGTCTGCGGGGTGAAGTTCAGCGTCCCCTTCAGCAGCACGGCATACCAACTGCCCGGCTCGATCGTTCCGGAGACGTCGAAGGCCAGGGCGTTCAGGCCCGGCAGGAAGCCCGCCTCCTGGAGGTCGTGGATGCCGTAGGAGAGGATGCCGCCGGCGACGAGCACCAGGGCTACCCCGGTCCACCGGAAGAAGCGCGCGAGGTTGATCTTCAGCGCGCCACGGTAGATCAGCCAGCCGAGCACGATGGCGCCGCCGAGACCGACGGCCCAGCCGAGGAGGGGCAGGTTGTTGCCGGCTCCGGCAGCCTGTGCCGTCGCGTAGAAGAAGATCGCCGTCTCCAGGCCCTCGCGGCCGACGCCGAGGAACCCGACGAGCGCGACGGCGAGGGGGCCCAGGTCCAGGGCCTTGTCGAGCTTGCCCTTCAGTTCTCCCGAGATCGTGCGGGCCGCAGACTTCATCCAGAAGACCATCACGGTGACGAAGGCCACGGCGATGATGCTCGCGGTGCCGCCGATGAGCTCCTGGGCCTCGAAGGAGAGCTGGCGGGTGCCGAAGGTGAGCACCGCCCCCAGGATCACGGAGAGGCCGACCGCGGTGCCCACGCCGAGCCAGACGTAGGGGATGGCCCAACGCCGGTTGGTCTTGGCGAGGAAGGCGAGCAGGATGACGACGACGAGGGCAGCCTCCAACCCCTCGCGGAGCCCGATCAGGGCATTGCTCACGAACATGCGCTCGGCTTTCGGCTCGCTGGTCCCACCGGAGGTAAGGCTTACATCACTTAGGTAACCCTAAGGTGGCGGCCCACGTCAACAGATGGGTGCGAGGATCGGGGTGATCCGCGCCACGGAGCACGAGGTGTCGACGGGTCCACCACGACGAGAGAAGAGCGAGCCCATGCCCCACGTCACCGGCATCCACCACCTGGCCATCACCGTCAGCAACCTCGACGCCAGCACGGCGTTCTACGAGCGGGTCCTCGGTTTCCCGCCGCAGAGCGAGCTCGAGGGCGAGGGTCTGCACCGCCGGCTCTTCACCCTGCCGGGCGGCACCAACCTCGGCCTCACCGAACACAGCCCGAGCACGAGCGAGACGTTCTCGCCCTTTCGTCCCGGAATGGACCACCTCGGGCTCGCGGTCGACACCAGGGAGGAGCTCGACGCCTGGGCCGAGTACCTCACCGACGCAGGCATCGAGCACAGCGGACTCGTCGACGCGCCCTACGGCACGGCCCTGAGCTTCAAGGACCCCGACGGCACGGCGCTCGAGCTCTTCGTCGGCAGGTAGTCGCGGCCCCGTCCGGGCGCTCCGGGCCCCGGCTTGGGCGGGCCGGGGTTCCTCAACGGGCGTCCATCGCGCATACTTGGGGTAATGGCTACTTCATCCGGACATCCGCGTCCTCGTCACGCGAGCAGCCCTTTCGCGCCGCATCCCGAGCCGGTCATCGAAGAGTTCGAGCTCGGCGACCGGGTCTGTCACGACTCCTACGGGCTGGGCAAGGTGATCGGGGTCGACGCAGGCGGGCTGACGGTCGACTTCAGCAGCACCACCGTGCGCGTGGCGACACCCTTCCGCAAGATGACCAAGCTCTAGCCCAGCGGCCCACGAGAGCGTCGCGCGCGCCAGCCTCCTGACGAGGGCTCGGCCCCGGCTGGCACGATGGCCTGATGCTGATCGAGGAGGTCGCCTCCGAGCTCTACGGCCTCCCGCCGGAAGACTTCACCGCCGCCCGCAATGCGCGGGCGAAGGACGCCGCAGCCTCGGGTGACCCCAGGCTCGCTGCGGCAGTGCGGGTGCTGCGCAGGCCGACGGTGGCGGCGTGGCTGCTGAACCAGCTGGTTCGAGAGCACCGCAGGGAGGTCGAGCAGGTGCTCGAGCTCGGCGTCCGACTGCGCGCGGCTCAGGGCACCCTCGACGCCGCCTCTCTTCGCGCACTCGACGAGCGCCGCCGAACCCTCACTCGGGCGGTGACCCGGCAGGCGGTGGGGATCGGCACGGATGCCGGGCGCAAGGTCTCCGCCCAGGTGGTCGCCGAGGTCGAGGAGACACTCCGATCGGCGATGGTCGACCCCGACGCGGGTGCAGCCCTCGCGACGGGGCTGCTCACCGACACGTTCAGCTCCAACGGGCTGGAGCCCGTTGCGCTGGCGCGGGTGGTGGCGCTTGCCGCCTCCGCGCTCGGGTCGGCCCGATCCGCCACGGCGAGAGCGCTATCCGCGAAGGGGCCCGCCGAACAGGAGCGCGCCGAGCGGGCCATCTCGGCCGCCCGGCAGGCCGTCGTCGAGGCGGAGGATGCCGTCACGGTGGCCCGCGAGGTGAGTGAGGGCCACAGCCGGCGAG
>JBDTDY010000179.1:0-2807 GCA_039922835.1 Ornithinibacter sp. | reverse complement strand
ACGCGAGCCGAATCCGCTCAGTGATGGGGTCCAGAAGTTCAGCAGCCGAGTCCGCGACGGCCCAGAGGAACGCCGCGGACCCCTGCTCTAGCGGATCGGTCAGTTGTGCGGAGCGAGGATGTAGCTCATCCCCACAACGTCCTTGACCCAGCGGGTGTGCCAAACGGCGCCCTGTCCGGCGTAGTTGAACTCCACGACGTGCACGTAGAGGCCGTCAGTGTGGGTGCTGACGGCGTCCACCCATCCGACGTGCCCGAGGCTGCCCGCACCTTGGACGCCTGCCTGGAAGACGACGATCGAGTTCACCTGCCCGTCGAGCGCCGTCGACCAGCCCGTGGCGCGGGCGGAGGCGTACCAGTCCTTGGCGTTTCCGTTCAATGCTGGGTAGACGCCGGAGTAGGCACGGAACTGGCGGTAGGCACCGTCGGTGCACTGGCCCAGCACGCCGGCGTTATAGCTGCGTGTGGCACCCCAGGCGCGGCTACTGCTCGTGCTCGGGCTGCAGGCCGGTGTGATCGGGTTGTTCGAGCCGGTGTTGATGTCGACGTCGGCGAGCCAGTAGCCGTCGGACGTCTTGTACCAGAGGTTGTCGTAGCCGCCCGGGATCCACGGTGAGTAGTAGCCCTTGACTGACTGGCCGCGGGCATAGCAGTTGAGCGCGACTTGGCCTCCGGCACCATACGTGCCTACCTGCTGGTAGGTGGGTGGGAGCGCCGGACCAGCCATCCGCTGGGTTGTCGCCATCACGGTGGCGGTCGGGGTCGCGGATGCCGAGGAGGCGGTGGCGACCGCGCCCAGACCGGCCGCCAAGGCGGCCGAAGCGAGTGCGGCAGTGAGCCGCGGTCGCAGAGCGAAGGTGGTGTTCATGATTCCCTCCGAAGGGTGTGAACCGGGCATTTCCCAGTTGGTAATCGCAATCTAGGAGGGGTGGTCAGGCCGGGCCATTCCCCTTAGGGGGAGACTTCGGGGCGGCCTCCGCGCATCTGGATGTGTCCATCGCGCATGGCCTCGTGCACGGTCCGCTTGCCTCCGGCTGGACGACCGAGCTCGCGGTAACGGTGGGCGACGTCGGCGAGCGTCTTCTTGATGGTCTCCTTGCTGACGACCAACGCCTCCGCCGCCTGTTCGTAGTTGAGACCGTCGGCGATGAGGGCGACGATCTCCCGTTGTCGCAGGGTGAGCCGGGCGCACCGCGTGTCCGACAGCAGCGCGTGTGCCATGGGGGAGCGCACCCACTCCTCGCCCCGCCCGACCGCCAGGATCGCCTCAAGTAGAAGGTCGGGCCCGCCCTCGTACTTGAGCGCGATTCCGCTCGCTCCGCGGTCCAATGCTTCGATCAACTTTGCCGGAGTGCGTTCCTGGGTGTGTAGAAGAACCTTCGCGCCGGTGGCCAGGATGTCGGGAACGCGCCCGATTGACAGCTCGTCGTCATCTCCGAGCCATACGTCCAAGAGCACCACGTCGAAGGTGATTCCCCCCTGCAGTAGATCGTCGACGGAGTGGGTCTCTAACACGACGCGGATCTCACTGGGGTGAGCGACCGCGAGCATCTGCACGGCGGCGCGGTTCTCCCAGGCGTCATCGACGACGGCCAGCAGGAGCGGCTTGCGCCGCTCGATGTGGTCGGATGCGGCTACGAGGCTGTCAGGCATGGGGACTCTTTACCGCCATCTCGGCGTCGGCGCCATTCCCCGCAGGGGGGTACAGCCCCGGAACGGGGGTACTACTGCAGAACCAAAACTGGACGAGGCTCGGATATCGACGCACGTGGTGCGGCACCCCGTCGAGCCCACGCTCGAGACCGCCAATGTCTGCGGGGGGCGGGCTGATGCTCAGGCGGCTCCAGCCGTCGCCGTCGGCCATGGTCACTGTCACCGCAGCGTCCTTGGCGACGACGTCGAGGGCGCGGTCCAGGAGCCGAACGACGAGCCGCGTGTCCACAGCCACCTCACCCGGGTGCTGCAGGGTTACCGTGCCACCTCGTTCGCGGAACCGGGCGAGCCGCTCGCGTATCGCGGCATCTAGCAGTCCTGGGGCAACGAGTTCGTCGCGCGCGTGTGCCGCCAGGGTGGTGGCGCGGATCCGCGTCGGGGCAGCGGCCGGGTCGAGCTGGCCAGACTTGACAGCGACCAGGAACGGCAGAACCGCCGACCGGGCGAAGCCGAGGTGCAGGTTTGACGCCCATACGTTCGCCTCATGCCGGGCCGCGGCCACCCGCGCCTCGACCACTCGGGTCCGCTCGGCACTCGCACCTGCGCGCGACTGCCGGATGAGCACACCGACGACCCACGACACAATCACGCCGGAGGGCGTGAGCCAGCATCCGGCCGTCTGGGCGAGGCTGGCCGCCGGGCTCACTGCGATAAGGGCCGGGGTCAGGACCGCGCTGGGAAGGGCCAGGGGGATCAACCCCCGCCAAGTCGTCGTGAACGCGACCAGGATGAGGGGGACGGCCGCGAAGCCGATGAACCACGACTCGAAGTTGCGAGCGGAGGCGATACCGACACCGGCGAACCCGGCGGCGGCGACCGCCGCTGCAAAGAGCCCGATCCCCATGACCTCGCTCGTCTGAAGAGGACCGCGACTGAGCCGCAAAATCGTCAGGACCGTGGCCCCCACCAAGACCACGAGCAGGATCAGCAATAACAGCTGATGCTGGCTGCCAAGGGAGTGACGTATCGCAAGATAGGTCTGCACGACCAGCAGCGGCCAGCCCACGCGCCCGAACAACCGGCCTCCGTCGCCGACGTCGACGCTGGCGTAGTACGCCGCGGCCACGCCTTCGCGGGGCGCCGGGCTGGGGTCGC
>JBDTDY010000178.1:0-8281 GCA_039922835.1 Ornithinibacter sp. | reverse complement strand
AGCACGAGCACGCCCAACACCACGACTGCCACAAGGGCGTGGATGATGCGCCGGTCGAAGACCTGGACCGCGAGCAGGAGGGCTATCGCGGCGACGGCCACTCGCCATGCCCTTGCCTTGCGCCGTCGCAGACCGTGGGCCAGGTAGACGAGGAGCAGCCCCAAGGCCGCCGTGGCCGCCTGGGCTGCGGCGGTGGCAGGCTCCGGCACGAAGAGCGCGATGTCGTTGAGGCGCTCACGGCTTCGGGGAACCAGGGCGCTCACCAGCGTGGCGACACCGAATGCCAGGACGAGCCACCCGAGTGCGGTGGGGGCGAACCGGCCTGGTGAGCTCCACCGGGTGGTGACCGTCGGGGTCTTGGCCCCGTTGTTCGGCACCTTTCGCGGAGCTGCGGCAGGGGCGGGCGCGGAGACCCGTGCCGCGGTGGTGCCCGGAGCTGGCTTGGCGAGCGAGATGGCGCCGGAGTGCATCCCCACGGCTCGCACCTCACTCTCCCCGGACTGGCCGTCGGGCCACGTCGCGACCACGCTGACGGCGTGCTCGGCAGGTCGGCGTCCGATCGTGACGAGGCGCTCCAGCCGGGTCGCCCCGGGGAGCGAGTGCCGACCGAGCGCGAGACGCACCTCGAGCCGCTGCGCCACGGCGCACTCGACCCAACACACCTGGTGGGTCCGCAGGTATGCCGGTGGGAGACGGAACCTGGCCCGCACCGCCTCGACCACGGCAGTGCCGGACCCGGTGTTGGCGTAGAAGCCAGACCGCACGGAGTGGAGCTCCGCGTGGTGGGTGTGGCCGGTGATCATGCCGGAGTAGCCGGTGTCCACGAGCTGGAGGGCGCGCTGTCTGGCCTCGACGTTCTGCCCGCTGCCGCGTTCCCCCAGGCCGAGGCTGCTGAGCGTGCGCCAGGTGCGCCGCAGGACGAAGGTCACGACGACGACCACCAGCGCCAGGTCCAGGAGCGCCCCCAGGGCCAGCGACTGGGCCCGCCGGGACCACGCAGCGGCTTCCGAGTGTCCGGAGAGCAGCTCGACCACCTCCGGCGTGCGCAGGGCGAGGATCGCCAGCGGGAGGAGCAGCCACCAGAGGTGACGGCCCATCCGGCGATAGGTCAGTCGCGAGGCGACGTAGGACGGGAAGCCGCTCGCATCAGCCAGCTCATGGGTGTCCTTGAGCCACTCCGCGCCCACGGCCTCCAGCTGCGGCAGCACCTGCCGGACGACATGGTGGCCCAGCGGTGAGTCGAGGGCGTTGCGCTGGTCCACGAAACTGTTGAGGGGGTCGAGCTGGTGACCGTGCTCCACCCACACCCGGTGCGGCGGCTCGTGCGGCGCCCCCTCGAAGAGGACCTCCGCAGCCAAGCACAGCGTCACCCCCACGCGGGTGAGGACCTGCTTCGCGGCATCCACGTCCCAGGCCAGGACCCCGTCGTGGTTGCCCACCACATAGACCACCTGACCACCTGCGGCGATCACCGCACCCAAGGCGTCGACGAAGCGTGGGTGCGCGTCGAGGATGGCTCCGGGCCCGGCGTCCGGAAAGCCGAGCAGCTCGAGGATGTCACCCACGAGCACCACTGTGTGCACCGGAGCTTCTCCCAGCCGCTCAACCAGTGCATCCGCTGTGCGAGTGGAGATTTCGGTGGCATGGGGAGGAAGGTGGAGGTCGCTCGTGGCGACGAGGACACCGTGCGCCGGAACCACCACGGTGATCACGTCAGGGCAGGTGTCCGCAGGGGTCGCGCGGTCATCTTGCTCGGCTGCCGGGTGGTCGCCACCACGAGCAGACCCCATCGATACCTCCATGCATGCCCGGTGAGATGAGCTCACAGTCAGGTCCCGTCGTTTCACTGTACAGAACGTGGGTCGGGAGCCCGTCAGCGCTGCTGCGAGGATCGGGGGGTGATCCCCGGCCTCTTGGGCGCGTTCTCGGCAGCGCTCTTCTACGGTGCCGCCACCGTGCTCCAAGCGGTGGGCGTGCGCCGGGTTGCAGCGCTGCCCGAAGGATGCCGGATGGTTCGCCGGCTCTGGGCGGCAAGGCTGTTCGCTGTCGGGTTGATCCTGGATGCCGCGGGGTTCGCGGCCTCGCTGGTGGCGCTCCGGACGCTGCCCCTGTTCCTGGTGCAGTCAGTCATCGCCTCGAGCGTAGGGGTGACGGTGGTGCTCGCCATCCTCTTCCTCGGAGCGCGTCTACGGGCCGGTGAGGTCGTGGCCCTGGTCGTGATCGGGGCCGGGCTGGTGGCCCTGGCAGCCAGCGCGTCAACCACCGAGTCAGTCGCCTTGAGGCCGCTCCTGGGTTGGCTGCTCCTCATCGGCGTCGTTCCGCTCGCCCTCCTCGCTGGGGTCGGAGCCGTCAGGGTCGGCGCCATCGGGACGACCGCCCTGGTGGCACGGTTCCGGATCCTCTCTCGGTCCCGCCCCCCGGTCGCACTCCTTGCCGTGGGTGCCGGCCTCGGCTTCAGCGGGGTCGGCGTCGCGGCGCGCGTCATCGCCATCCCGCACCCGTGGTGGGCGGGCGCTCGGGACCCGGTGGTGTGGGCCCTGATCGGCTACTCGCTCGTGGCTTTCCTCTGCTATGCACTCGCGCTCACGGCCGGACCGGTGTCGGTGGTGGCCGCCGTGACCTTCGGGGTGGAGACGGTCATCCCGGCGGGCATCGGGCTGGCGTTCCTTGGTGACAGCGTGCGCACGGGTCTGGGAGCACTCGCTCTGGTCGGGTTCGTGGCCACCGTGGGTGGCTGCATCGCCCTGGCGAGCCGAGCCGAGATCGAGGACCCACCGCCCACCTGAAGCGCGGCTGAGCGCCGTGTGACACGAGTCGCGCTGCGGACCTACCGTCGAAGGATCACCCACAGATCCGGGAGGACGCCGTGCTCGGGCTCACCGCACAGCCGCTGCTCATCATTTTTGCTTTGCTCACGGTGATGATGGTCGTGGGTGCCGTGGGCCTGCGGTTGAGTCGTGGTCCGGGGAGTCGGGTCCGCGAGCTCCTGACGCGCGGGGCGTTGGTCGTGACGGCTCAGGTGTTGGCGGTCGCCACGGTCGCGCTCGTCGTCAACAACCAGTACGGCTTCTATGCGTCGTGGCAGGACCTGCTCGGCCAGACGCCTCAGGCCGCGCCCATCGTGGCCGGCGGAAGCACGCTGGGGATGCAGGGCTCGGTCGCCGTGTTCGCTGGTCGGCCCGGAGGGCGTGGGTCGGGAACGACCCAGACCATGACGGTGCGGGACGGCTACTCCGGGAGCCCGCTGGACACCCTGGTCTGGCTCCCGCCCCAGTACACAGCGAAGCGGTACTCGACCACCAAGTTCCCGGTTGTCATGTTCCTACCGGGACAACCCAGCTCACCCGCTCACGTCTTCCAGCAGTACGACTTCGGCTCCGTCGCCAGCCGCGCCATCGCGGCCGGCAGGGTCAAGCCATTCGTCGCGGTCTTCCCGCCGCTGATGACAGACCGGCCCCGGGACACGGAATGCACGAATGTCTCGGGTGGCCCACAGGCGCTGAGCTGGCTGGCCAAGGACGTCCCCACCGCACTCGTCGCGCACTACCGGGTCACTCGGCCGGGGCCGGCATGGTCCGTGATGGGATGGAGCACCGGAGGGTTCTGCGCAGCGAAGCTGCTGCTCACCCGGCCCAAAGAGTTTCACGCCGCCGTGTCGTTCGGCGGCTACTTCGACGCCATCACCGACAGCACGACGGGCGACCTCTTTCACGGGAGCGCCGCGCAGAGGCAACAGAACTCACCTCGTTTCCTCTACCGGGAGCACGGGCTGCGCGGCGGACGACTGCTCGTCGTCGTGGGCAAGCAGGACAGGGAGTCGTGGGCCTCCGCGAGGCCGTTGCTGGCTGTGAGCGGTTCCGATCCGGGTGTCAGTCACGTGGCCTTCCCCGAGGGTGGACACAACTTCAAGGCGTATCGCACGTACCTGGTTCCCGCGCTGCAGTGGCTCGACCAGTCCGGCATCTAGTGCCGGCTCGACGGGTCGCGCACACGATCGCCCTCTCGGTCATCGCGACGGTGGCCCTCGTGCTGGGGGTGCTCGGGGCACAGGCACACACCGTTGACCCGGCTCCCAGGTCCTCGTCGTCGGCCACCCGCTCGGCGTCGGCATCGGCATCGGCGTCGCCTCCGGTGATCCCGACGGTCCGGGTCGTCGGGATCGGCGACTCCGTGATGTCGGGCACCGCATGCGACTGCGACGGCATCCCCGCCGTCTATGCGCGTGAGCTCGCCGCGAGGTCCCGCGACCGGGTGACCGCCGTGAACCTCGGGCAGGGTGGGTCGACGGCGGACTCCACCGAGGCCGACCTGAAGGGGGGCCTGATCGACCGTGACGTGGTCGCCGCCGCCGATGTGGTGCTGGTCATCGTCGGTGCCAACGACCTCGGGCCCGCGGATGATCGTTATGAAGCCGGAGGCTGCGACGCAGGCTGTTACGGGCCACTCGTCGAGGCCATGCGTGGGCACCTGACAGCGCTCCTGGGCGACGTGCGGCGCCTGGTCGGTCCGCACGCGCAGATCCTCGTCGGGACCTACTGGAACGTCTTTCCGGATGGGGATCCCTCGATCGTGCCCGGCGGGGACGCGGAGCTCGCGTGGAGCAGGGCACTGACCGCCGACGTCAACGAGACCATCTGTCGAGCGGCCGAGTCGGCACCTGCCAGTTGCGTGGATCTCGCCGCCCCGTTTTCCGGGACAGGTGGCGCGGCGCCGCTCCTGGCCGATGACGGAGACCATCCCAATGGCAAGGGGGTCGACGCGATCGTCGCCCAACTTCTCGCCGCCACTGACATCCGGGCACCAGGGAGGAGCACCTGACCCACGGTTGACCGGGGGATTCCCGGGGCGCTGTCAAGGCATGTCGTGACACTCAGGATGCGTTCAGCACCTGTGCTCGATGCTGGTCCCATCCAGCACCAGCTGGAGCCATCACAGGAGGACGGCATGACCGCGACCGCAGCGCCCGGGAGAGGCATGCGGCTCGGACCGCTGGCCCGGTCGGGGGTCGCGGTGCTGGCCGGAGCCGGTGCGTTGTGGTGGTTGCTGCCACGGGCCACCGGTGTTGCCTGGTCCGCGATCGGCCCGGTGCTCAACGGGATCGGAGCGCCCCGTCTCGCTCTCCTGGCGCTCCTGTGGGCCAGTGGTCTGCTCGCCCACTCCTTCGTCCTCACCGGTGCCCTGCCGGGGCTGAACCGGCGGCGTGCGCTCACCCTCAACCTGACCGGTAGTGCGGTGTCCAACGTCGCGCCGATGGGCGGCGCACTGGGGGTTGCGACGAACCTGTCGATGGCCACGGCCTGGGGGTTCACCAGATCGTCCTTCGCGGCATTCACCGTGGTGTCGAACATCTGGGACGTGCTGGCGAAGCTGGCGGTCCCGACCATCGCGCTGGCGGCTCTCCTGACCCTCGGCGTGGTGCCCGGGGGCGCCCTGCGCACGGCGGCGACCGTCGCCACCGTGGCCCTGTTCGCGCTCGGTGCACTGTGGGTGACCCTGCTCTCCCACGACGGGACAGCTCGCGGACTGGCGCGACTGGTGCGAACCACGACTCGGAGGTGGCTCCCGCTCGGGGCGGCTCGTCGAGTAGACGTCTTCGTGGCCGGCGCTCGTGACGCGAGGGCCCACAGCCGCACCATCATCAGCACCCGCTGGCCACAGCTCACGACGGGGATGTCCGTCTACGTCGTGCTCCAGGGCGCCCTGCTCTGGTCCTGCCTCACGGTGACCGGCGCGAACGCTCCCCTGTCCGCCGTGATCGCCGGCTTCGCGGTGGAGCGCATGCTCAGCATGGCCGTCCTGACTCCGGGCGGCACCGGCATCACCGAGGCTGCCACGGCGGCGACGCTCGTCGCGCTCGGCGGGGCGCCACTCGGAGTTGCCGTTGGAGTGCTGGTGTATCGCGGCTTCACGTTCCTGCTCGAGATCCCCGTCGGCGGGGTGTGGCTGGCCTGTTGGCTCACCTTGCGCTCACGGCGTGCCGGAGAGCCGTCATGAGGATCCTGCACGTGAGCGACACCTATGCCCCGACGGTGGGAGGCATCGAGGTCTTCGTCCACGACCTGGCACAGCACCAGGCCGCGGAGGGTCACCACGTCACCGTGCGGACCCGCACCCCCTCGGCCGCGTCGGAGGAGCAGGATGGCGTGACAGTGGTCCGGGACCGGCGCCGAGCCGGGTCGCTGGTCACCGAAGCGGATGCCGTGCACGTCCACGTCTCCGCGCTCTCTCCCTTGGCAGTTCGCGCGGCGGAGGATGCCGCTCGTCACGGCACACCCGTCGTCGTGACCGTGCACTCCATGTGGACCGACATGTGGCAGATTGCTCGGGTCGTCGGATCGACGCGCGGCTGGCACTCCTTGCCCATCCAGTGGGCCGCGGTGAGCAGCGCCGCCGCGGAGCCCGTGCGCCGGGCGGTGCGACGACCGGTCATGGTGCTTCCGAACGCGGTGCAGAGCTCCGACTGGCTGCCGCTCGAGCGACCTCGACGTGATGGCGTGACGATCGTGGCGGTGCTGCGAATGGCTCGGCGAAAGCGACCGCTCCAGCTCGTCTCCCTGCTGGCCCGGGCGCGACGCGTCGTCCCACCCCAGGTGCCGATGAAGGCGGTTCTCGTGGGTGACGGCCCGCTGCGCGCAGCGGTCGATCGCGCCATCGCGCGATCGGGACTGGACTGGGTCGAGACCGTCGGTGCGCTGACCCGCGCGGAGATCGCACAGGTCTACCGCTCCGCTGACGTCTTCGTGGCACCCGCCACCATGGAGTCCTTCGGCATCGCGGCGCTCGAAGCGAGGACCGCAGGGCTGGCGGTCCTGGCTCGCGCGGGCACCGGGGTCGAGGAGTTCGTCCACCATGGGGTCGACGGGATGCTCGTCGACGGAGACAGTGCGATGGCCGACGCCCTCGCGCAACTCTGCACCGAGCCAACCACATTGGATCGGATCAAGGCCCACAATGCCCATCACCTGCCGCAGTTCGACTGGGCAGATGCGTTGTGGCGCAACGACATGGCCTACGCCGCCGCAGCTGCACTCGTGGTTCGGCCCGCGCAGACCGGCGGGGTGCGGCTCGCTCAGCGTGGCCTCAGCGTGCACGACCTAGCGTTTGAACCATGACCACATCTCCAGCCGCTGTCGCGGCCACCACCGGGGCCACCACCGGGGCCACCCAGCGGGTCAGTGGCCCCGAGCGGGAGGTGCTCCGTGGCTGGGGCCGGACGCATACGGCGTGCTGCCAGGTGCTCCACCCGACGGACCTCGGGGCCCTTGCCACCACGGTTGCCGACGCGACGGGGGTCATCCTCGCCAGAGGTGCCGGGTGCGCGTACGGAGACGCGGCGACGCGCCGAAGTGGCACCGTCATCGACGTCAGTGGCCTCAACCGGCTCGTGTCCCTCGACGACGACCGGGGCATCGTCGTCGTCGAGGCCGGGATGACCCTCGGTGAGCTGGTGCGGATCCTCGCCCCTCGTGGCTGGACGCCCCCGGTGCTCCCCGGAACCCCGCACGTCTCGGTCGGAGGTGCCGTGGCAGCGGACATCCACGGCAAGAACCACGTCGGCGTCGGGTCCTTCGGACAACACGTTCGCTGGCTCGTCGTCGTCGATGCCGACGGGGAGTCGCGCATGCTCACCCCGGGGCGCGACCACGACCTGTTCTGGGCGACGGTCGGGGGAATGGGCCTGACCGGCATCATCACCACCGTCGCACTCCAACTGCTCCCCACCGGCCCCGGGGCCGCGAGCACAGTGCGCCAGCGGGCCGGGGACCTCGGTGCCGTGCTCGACCAACTCGAGTCGACTGCGATGGAGCAGCGCTCGGACCCGCTGCTCCACTCGGTCGCCTGGTTGGAGGGAACAGCTCCGCGAGGCGTTCGAGGGCGGGGGCTGGTGCAGACCACCAGGGTGCCCGGCCGTCGGATCGGTCCCGCGCCTGTCGGGACCCGGCCGGTCGCCGGCGCCCTGCGGCGACCCGCACGGGCTGGTCATTCCCTCCCGGGCGTCGGCGTCGTCGGTCGTGCCAGCATCGTCCTCGCCAATCGAGCGCGGTGGGTGGTGCCGATTCCCCGTCTGCCCCGCACCTCCTCGATCCCCTCCGCGCTCCAGCCGCTGCGACGGGGCGAGCTGTGGCCCGCGCTGTTCGGTCGTGAGGGACTGGTGCAGTATCAGTTCGTCGTGCCCACGACGTCGGCGGAGGTCATCGGTGTGGCGCTCGACGTGCTGGCCGAGCACCGCACCCCACCAGCGCTGAGCGTCCTCAAGCGACTCGGCCCCGCCGACCCGGGA
>JBDTDY010000177.1:0-3112 GCA_039922835.1 Ornithinibacter sp. | reverse complement strand
GTCCTCCTCGACCGACCCACCACCCTTCTGAGACGAGCGACCGATGCGAGGTCGTACGGTGTGCGGGTGCCAACGACCTCCGCCGACGCAACCACCGACTACGTCCTGATCCTCTCCTGCCCGGACCGGCGCGGCATCGTGGCGACGGTCACCGCCATGCTCTTCGAGCGCGGCGCGAACATCGAGGAGAGCCAACAGTTCGACGACCTGCGCACCGACCAGTTCTTCATGCGGATCCGGTTCTCCGTCGATGCGGCCGGACCGGAGCTGTCGCTGTGGGAGGAGTGGTTCGAGCCGATCGGCACGGCATACGGCATGGAGTGGTCGATCCGGGACGCGTCCACACCGTTTCGCACCGTGGTGATGGTGAGCCGGTTCGGACACTGCCTGAACGACCTGCTGTTCCGGTGGCGCTCGGGAGCCCTCAACATGAGCATCCCGGCCATCGTCTCCAACCACCGGGACCTCGAGCCCCTCGCGCGGTCCTACGACGTGCCCTTCCACCACATCCCCGTCACGGCCGACACCAAGCCCGAGGCCGAGGAGCGACTGCGCGAGATCCTCACTGCGCACGACGTGGACCTCGTGGTCCTGGCCCGCTACATGCAGGTGCTCTCCGACAGCCTCTCCCGCGACCTGTCCGGGCGGATCATCAACATCCACCACTCGTTCCTGCCGTCGTTCAAAGGGGCCAAGCCCTACCACCAGGCCTACGAGCGGGGGGTCAAGCTCGTCGGTGCGACCGCCCACTACGTGACGGCCGACCTCGACGAGGGGCCGCTCATCGAGCAGGACGTCGTGCGGGTGGACCACCGAATGGCTCCCGAAGACCTGGTGCGAGCAGGCGAGGAGTGCGAGTCGCGCGTGCTGGCGCGGGCCCTGAGGTGGCACTGCGAGTCCCGGGTGCTGCTCAACGTGGACCGCACCGTCGTCTTCAGCTGAGGCCCCTCGCTGTCGACTGGCTCCCCGCGAGGACGTGGTTCGTGGCCGTACGGCCCGTTCGGGGGGGGTCCGCTGGCGACTCACGGCGTGATCATGTGCATGTCCGTGAGGAGCGCCGTGGGAGAGCCGGGTGGTGCAGCCCGGGGTGGCAGGGGGTGTGGGCCCTGGCCGCGGACCCGGTGGTGAACCACCGGGAAACACCCCTGTGGAAAACTCCACGGCCGGTATCGGCTGGTCGGGCAGTCTTTCCCCATGAGCTTCGAGGACCTGCCACCCAACTGGACCAGCCTGCCGATCGAGACGCCCGGATTGGCCGGCGACCTCATCGACCTCACTGTCGGCATCACATCGCGCGAGGCAGGGTGCGTTGCGCTGATCGTCACCACACCGGACGGGCGCCCCGGCACGCCCATGCTGGTCGACGAGGTGCCCGAGGACGCAGACCCGCAGAGGTTCGGCGAGTTCCTCGAGACGCTCCTGCCGACGCTGCGACAGACAGGAGCCGGGCTCGTCTTCGCCCGTGGTCGGCTGGGAGGCGTGCTCATCACCGACACGGATCGGCGATGGCACCAGATGGTGTTCCAGGCGTGCGCAGCGCACGGCGTGCGACTGGTGGGTGCCTACCTCGCGACCCCGGTGACCGTGCGCTCCTTCCCGGAGCCGCTCTCCATCGAGCACCTTGCGTCGTGACCGGCGGGTGCGCGGGTCAGCACTCGATGACGTTGACGGCGAGGCCGCCGCGAGCCGTCTCCTTGTACTTCACCTTCATGTCGCGCCCCGTGTCGCGCATCGTGCGGATCGCCTTGTCCAGCGACACCACCTGCTTCCCGTCGCCGCGCACCGCCATCCGAGCGGCGGTGATGGCCTTGACCGAGGCCACGGCGTTGCGCTCGATGCACGGGATCTGCACGAGCCCGCCGACCGGGTCGCAGGTGAGGCCGAGGTTGTGCTCGATGCCGATCTCGGCGGCGTTCTCGGCCTGGTCCGGTGTGCCGCCCATGACCTCGGCGAGGCCCCCGGCGGCCATCGAGCACGCGGAGCCGACCTCGCCCTGGCACCCCACCTCAGCCCCGGAGATCGAGGCGTTCTCCTTGTAGAGGCTGCCGATCGCAGCAGCAGTCAGCAAGAAGCGGACCACGCCGTCGTCATTCGCACCGGGCACGAAGTGGGTGTAGAAGTGCAGCACTGCGGGGATGATGCCCGCGGCGCCGTTGGTCGGAGCGGTGACGATGCGGCCGCCGCTGGCGTTCTCCTCGTTGACGGCCAGCGCCCACAGCGTGACCCAGTCCATGGCTCGCAGCGGATCGTCGTCGGCTGCGCCGTCGAGCATCGCGAGGAGGTCGCTGGCGCGCCGGCGCACCTTCAGGCCGCCGGGCAGGACCCCGTCCGTGTGCGATCCGGCGATGACGCACTCCTGCATCACGCCCCACAGGTGGAGCAGCCCTGCCCGGACCTCGGCCTCGGTACGCCACGCCATCTCGTTCGCCATCATGATGTCGCTGATCGACAGGCCCGTCTCGGCACACAACTCGAGGAGCCGGTCACCCGTGGTGAACGGATAGCGCACCGGGGTGTGGTCCGGGACGATGACGTCCTCCCCGACCTCGTCCTGGTCGAGCACGAACCCACCCCCGACGGAGTAGTAGTCGCGCTCCACCAGCGGGGCGTCGTGCGGACCTGGGTCTGACGACGCGTATGCCGTGAAGCGCATCCCGTTGGAGTGGAAGGGCAGCGTGGCGCGCCGGTGCAGGATGACGTCGTCGTCGACCACGCAGGTGATCTCGTGGGTCCCCGCGAGCCTCAGCCGCCCGGCCTCACGGATCGCCGCCACGCGGGGGTCTGCTCCTCGGGGGTCGGTCGACTCCGGCGCCTCGCCCTCGAGCCCGAGGAGCACCGCCTTGACCGAGCCGTGTCCGTGACCGGTCGCGCCCAAGGAGCCGAACAGCTGGGCGCGAACCCGGCCCACTTGCTCCAGCACCCCGCTCTCGGCGAGGCCGGCAGCGAAGGTGTGCGCCGCCCGCATCGGACCGACGGTGTGGGAGCTGGAGGGCCCGATGCCCACGGAGAAGAGGTCGAACGCGCTGATGGCCATCCTCGTCAGTGTGTCAGGTCCGGGGGCGCCGTGGCGACCACTGGCCGGTCCTGTCCTCGCTCACCGATACCGTCGTGG
>JBDTDY010000176.1:0-3243 GCA_039922835.1 Ornithinibacter sp. | reverse complement strand
GCCTACGGGAGTGGTGCGCAGGAGGAGGTCTGTCGGGGTTGTCGCCCGGACCTCGGGACGAGGTGGGTCGGCGCTCTCACCTGGGGGGTCGAGATGAGTCGGTCGGGGCTGTCGCCCAGGCCTATGGATGAGCGTGACCCGGCCCCTTTGATACTATGTCAAATAGTTGCCAACGTTTTCAAACAACCTCTTGCGCTCGTACAGGTGTATGAGTATTGTTGATTCATGGCAACCGCACTCATCCACCAGACCTCCCCCGGCTCCGTGCCGGTGCGGGAGGGCATGGCCCGGGTGCATGCGGTGATGGACACCATCGACCTCGACGGGGTCACCGGAGTCTCCGGGCGAGACATCAGCGAGATCGACCGCGGCATCGCCCGGATGGAGGCGATGAAGCTCGCCGCGATCGCGGCCTCCGACCGCGAGGCCGCAGGCACCAGGGGCGGCATGTCGAGCACCAGCGCGTGGGTCGCCGCGAACACCCGCTCCCCCGGCGCGAAGGCTGCCGCCGACCTCACGCTCGCCACTGCTCTGCGCGACACGCTGCCCGTGACCAAGGCGGCCCTCGTCGTCGGCGCACTGTCGACCGCTCACGCCGCGATCATCGCCGGCACGCTCTCCCGGCTCCCTGAGACGCTCACGCCCACCGAGCGCACGAAGGTCGAGACGGCCCTCGTCGCGCAGGCCAAGCAGGTCGACCCCAACCGCCTGCGCAAGGCGGCCCGACGCGCCCTCATCGCGGCCGAGCGCACCGAACGCGAGGTGCTCGAGCACGAAGACGCCGAGCTGCGAGGTGAGGAGGCCCGCGCCGAGAAGCGCATCCGGCTCACCATGCACGACAACAACGACGGCACCGTGAGCGGGCACTTCACCGTGCCGAGCCTGGCTGGCGCGATCCTGCGCAAGACGATCCAGCAGATGATCTCCCCGCGCCGGCACCGGGGAGACTCAACCACTTCGCCTCAGCGCGGTAGTGGGTTCGCCACAGGTTCGGCTGGTGGCGCATCGCGCACCGGCTCGGCGTTCGGCGCTCAGGTGGGCACCGGCTCGGGCTCGGGCGCGAGCTCAGGTTCAGGTGGCGCGTTCGGGAGCCCAGTGCGTGACATCGACTGGGCCAACCGCTCAGGCCAGGCGTTCGTCGAGCTCCTCGAGCACCTTCCCACCGACCGGCTCACCAGCAAGGTCGCCGCCACCGTCGTCGTCACCATCGACCACGACCGCCTCCGCGAGAGCCTCGGCGCCGCCCACCTCGACACCGGTCACGACCTCTCCGCCGCGCAGACCCGCCGGCTCGCGTGCAACGCCGGCATCCTCCCCGCCATCCTCGGCGGCAGCTCCCTGCCCCTTGACCTCGGACGCACCGCACGCTTCTTCACCGAGGCACAACGCGTCGCCCTGGCCACCACCTACGACGAGTGCGCGGCCGATGGCTGCGACCGGCCCTTCTCGTGGTGCGAGCTGCACCACCAGGACCCCCGGTCCAGGAACGGACCGACGGACCTCCACCTCGCGGTGCCCGTCTGCTCGTTCCACCACCATCGCGCGCACGACCCCAGATACCACGCGAGCATCACCACCGATCCCGACGGGCGCAAACACCTCCGACTCCGCCTCGTCGAATGAGTCTCGAGAGAGCGGGGCTCAGGGTGGAGCGGGGCTCAGCCCTCGGCGCTGCCGCGAAGGACGCGGAGGTGGCCGCGGCGGCCGACCTCGTCGACGGCCGCGCTGGCGGGCTCCATGGCGCGAGGACCGGCCGCGGCCTGCTCGACGCGGCGGGGACGCGCAGCCTCGCGCACGGCGTCGGCGAGCGCGAGGAGGTCGTCGGTGCTCGGCTCGGGGTCCGGGTAGTCGGTCGTGAGGCGCACGACGTCCCAGCCCCTCGGCGCGGTGAGCCCGGTCGCATGCTTGGAACACATGTCATAGGTGTGCGGCTCGGCGTAGGTGGCCAGCGGGCCAAGGACGGCTGCCCGGTCGGCGTAGACGTACGTCAACGTGGCGACCGCAGGCTGGCGGCACTCCATCTTGGAGCACTTCCGGGACAGGTTCACTCCAGGGACTCTATGCCGCAGCCCGGACACCTCGACGAAGGCACGCCGTAGCATGCCGAGGGTGAACCGGACACGATCGAGGGACCGCCACGGGCGTGGGATCCGCGGGCCGCTGGCCTGGCCGGCCGTGCCGGCGATGGTCTCGCGCCGCCAGCGCTTCGACGACCTCGTCCTCGATGCCGCCGACCGCATGCAGCCGTTTCTCGGCAGCAGGTTCGCCGGGGTGGAGTTCGCCGTCGAGGAGGTGCCCCCGCAGGATCCGGCGCCTTGGGAGGAGCAGTCCGCCGCGCTGGGCCGGCTGCTCCGTGGCACCTCGGAGCGTCAACACCGGGTGGTGCTCTACCGGCGGCCCATCGAGGCGCGCGCCCAGGACGACGACGACCTCTCCGACATCGTGCGGGAAGTCGTGACCGAACAGGTCGCGGCCCTGCTCGGAGTGCCACCCCAGGAGCTCGACCCCAGGATGGACCCCGGCATCTGACCCCCACCAGCCCTGTCCTCCCGGAACGCGCGCCCTCGGATCGCTGCTCAGGGCAGGGGGAAGGCGCGGCTCACCGAGGACGCGACGATGCTCGCTTCGAGCGGCATGGCCGAGATCAACCGGCTCGGCCCGGTGCCGGAGGAGCTGAGGATCGTGCCCCGAAGGGCGCCGCTCCCGGTGGTGCGCTGGACCCACACCGATGTCGCTCCGTCCAGCGGCACCACGGCGGTGCGCTCCGCGAGCAGGTCCACTTTCCTGGTGACGACCCGGCCGCCCACCACCGTCTGCACCTGAGCGCTGGAGGCTCCGCCGGTCGCGGCCAGGCTCAGCGTCCGCTCCACTCCTGCCGTCGCGGGAAGGGCAGCTCCGCCGAGCGTGTCGATGACGTCCGAGGACGGCGTCCAGGAGAACTCGCCCGGCCCCGGCCCGTCGCCGACCTGGCTCATCGCGGCCGCGACCACGGCGACATCGGAGTTGACGACCACGGCATACGTGCCCTGCGCCAGCCCGCTCACCAGGACCTCACCGACGGTCCCGGCCGCGACGTTGGCCACCGACTCACCACCGAGCGGCACGAGGCCGTTCGCGCCGAGCACGGTGAGCCGCACCACGGCATCCTGCTCGCCCGGCACGGCGACCCGCACCGAGGTGGGGCCCTCGACCAGCACACCGGGCAGTACCTGGACCGTGCCGGGCGCCGAGGTGGCAGCGACG
>JBDTDY010000175.1:0-3713 GCA_039922835.1 Ornithinibacter sp. | reverse complement strand
AACGCATCGTGGAGGCAGCCACGGCCGCGCCGGGCCGCCGACTGGACCCACCGATCGTGCGTGACGGCATCGCGTCCGCGCGGCGCGTCGTCAAGCGCGTCCGGCGCCGCCGCTCCGTCACCGTGCTCCTCGAGCGCGCTCAAGGACCGCTGCGCACGACGCTCTACCGGGTCGCGCGCCGCCTTCCCCGCAACGGCATCGCCGTGTTCGAGAGCAACCTCGGCGCCGACCGTGGTGACAGTCCCGGGTCGATCCACCGGGCAATCCTTGAGCGCGGCCTCCCCGTGAAGACCGCGTGGGTGGTGCGCCGCGGCGGGCGGGCCGCCGAGGGCAGCCTCACCCTGGAACGTCTTTCCTGGCGCTACCTGTGGGTCATGGGTCGGGCCAGCGCATGGGTGAGCAACCAGAACCAGCCGTCCTGGATGCGCCGCCCCGACGACACCTTCTACCTCCAGACGTGGCACGGCACCCCGCTGAAGCGGATGCTCCACGACATGGATGAGGTCGTGGGTCGGGACGACGGGTATGTGGGTCGCGTCGACCAGATGATCTCCGAGTGGTCGCTGCTGTTGTCTCCGAGTCCTTGGGCGAGCGAGCGGTTCCGGTCGGCGTTCCGATACACCGGTGATGTCCTCGAGGTCGGCTACCCACGCAACGACGGCCTCGCCGACGGGTCCACCCAGGTGCGCGCGGCTGCCATCCGCAAGCGTCTGGGGTTGGCCCGATCCAAGAAGGTGCTGCTCTACGCGCCGACGTTCCGCGACGACCAGCGCCGGGGAAAGCAATTCACCTTTGCCCTGCCCATCAACATGGCGGCGCTGCAGGCGGCGATCGGCCACGACTACGAGATCGTCGTGCGGCTGCACCCCATCGTGCGGGGGAAGGTGCGACTGCCCTGGGGGGTGCACAATGCCGGTGCCGGCTTCGAGATGGAAGACCTCCTCGCGGCGGCCGACATCCTCGTGACGGACTACTCCTCGGTGATGTTCGACTACACCGTGCTCGGGCGGCCCATCGTGTTCTTCGTCCCGGACCTCGAGCGTTACCGCGACTCGCTGCGCGGTTTCTACTTCGACTTCGAGTCCACCGCACCCGGCCCACTCGTGCGCACGACAGCCGAGCTCATCGGGGTGCTGGGTGACGACGCAGGCCTCGTTCGCTCGTCAGCCGTGGCCCTCGCGGCTTTCCGCGAGCGCTTCTGCCCGGCCGATGACGGTCGTGCCGGCGAGCGCGTCGTCGACGCGCTGCTCGAACGGGGAGTCCTTCCGCCTCCGAGGTGACCCAGGTCCGATGCGGTCAGGATTCGGCTTGGAGCCGCGCCCGCAGCGCCTCGCCCTTGGCGCGTGCCTGGTCGCGCAGACCCGATCGGAACTCGTCCATCAGGGCGCGCACCCGCGCGGCCTCCGCCCCCTCACCCGCGCCCAGGATGCGGGCCGCGAGCAGGCCGGCATTCCTCGCCCCACCGATCGAGACCGTCGCCACGGGCACCCCGGCTGGCATCTGCACGATCGAGAGCAGGGAGTCCATCCCGTCGAGGCGGGCGAGGGGCACCGGCACACCGATCACGGGCAGTGAGGTCACCGAGGCCAGCATCCCGGGCAGGTGCGCCGCGCCGCCGGCACCTGCGATGACCACGCGCAGCCCGCGCGCGGCGGCCGAGCGGCCGTAGTCGACCATCTCCTCCGGCATCCGGTGCGCGGAGACGACGTCGACCTCGCAGCTGATCCCGAACTCCTCGAGCACGGTGACCGCGGCCTCCATGACGGGCCAGTCCGAGTCCGAGCCCATGACCACGCCCACCACGGGGGATGCCGTTCGGCCGTCCGCGCCTTCGCTGTCCACGTCGTCGGTGCTCACGTCTTCTGTGCTGACGTCTTCGGTGCTCACTGAGTCACCACTCCCCTGATGTAGTCGGCGGCGTGCCCAGCCCGCTCGCGCAGGTCGGCGAGGTCGCCACCCGAGACGTTGACGTGGCCGATCTTGCGACCGGGCCGCACGTCCTTGCCGTAGACGTGCACCTTGACCTCCGGGTCGCGCGCCATGACGTGACGGTATGCCGGGTACAGCTCGGGATAGTCCCCACCGAGCACGTTGGCCATCACCGTCCAGGGCGCGCGCGGATGTGGGGAGCCGAGCGGCAGGTCCAGAACCGCGCGCAGGTGCTGCTCGAACTGGCCGGTCACCGCACCGTCCATCGACCAGTGCCCGGAGTTGTGCGGGCGCATGGCGAGCTCGTTGACGACGAATCCGGGCTCGCCGTCGGCGGCGCCGACCTCGAAGAGCTCGACGGCGAGCACCCCGGTGACCCCCAGCTCGCCGGCGACCCGCAACGCCGCGGCCACGGCATTCGCGGCGGTGTCGGGGTCCAGATCGGGGGCAGGCGCGAGCACCTCGGTGCACACGCCGTCGGTCTGGACCGTCTCGACGACCGGCCACGCGGCGGCCTGGCCCGAGGGGCTGCGGGCCAGCAGCACGGCCAGCTCACGCCGGAAGGGCACCCGCTCCTCGAGCAGGAGCCCGTCGGGCACGGCGCGCTCGAGCCAGTCCGCGAGTTCCTCGGCGGAGTCGACGAGGCGCACGCCCTTGCCGTCATACCCACCGCGAGGGGTCTTGGCGACCACGGGCCACCCGACGTCGTCCCCGAATGCCGTGACGTCGGCCGCGTCGTCCGCACGCGTCCAGCGGGGGCAGGGGATGCCCAGCTCGGTGAGCCGCTCGCGCATCGCGAGCTTGTCCTGGGCGAAGCGCAGCGCCTCGGGGCTGGGGTGGAGCACGACACCCTCCGCGACCAGGAGCTCCAGGACGTCGGCGGGGACGTGCTCGTGGTCGAAGGTGACGACGTCACAGTGCCGGGCGAAGTCGAGGACGGCCTCGGCGTCGGTGTGGTGACCGACGGGCGAGCTGGGCACGACGAGTGCGGCACCGGCATCCTCGCTCTCGGCCAGGACGGAGAGGGTGATCCCCAGCTCGGCGGCCGGGCCTGCGCACATCCGGGCCAGCTGACCCCCACCCACGACACCGACGACGGGGAAGCCACCGGGCGCGCGACGTGGGGTGCTCACCGGGTGAGGATACCGAGGTCGGATGTATAGGCTGCGCGAGTGCCCACACCCGCGTCCGGTCCGACGGGTCCCGTCGCCCGCGTGGTGGACGGAGCCCGAGGCGCCCTCGACGCCATCTATCGCGAGATGATCAAGTTCGGCGTCGTCGGCACGCTGGCGTTCGTCATCGACCTCGGGCTCGCAAACATCCTGTGGCACACGGTGATGCAGGACAAGGTCACCACCGCGAAGATCATCTCGGGGGCCGTTGCGACGCTGTTCGCCTGGTTCGGCAACCGGCAGTGGACCTTCCGGCACCGGCGCAGCCGTCCGGTGTCGCACGAGGTGGGGCTGTTCTTCGGGGTCAACGTCATCGCGTTGGGGATCTCGGCGGTGACCCTCGCGGTCTCGCACTACGGCCTCGACCTCACGTCCAGGCTGGCCGACAACGTCTCGACGATCGTGGGCATCGGGCTCGGGACGCTGTTCAGGTTCTGGGCCTACCGCAAGGTCGTCTTCGTGCGCGAGCCGCTCTGACCCCCCGCTGTCGCCCCTAACCTCTGCTAGCAGAACTTCGAGCTCGAACCACACGGTGCACCCTGTGGATCACGAACCACCCTCTGCTGAGCACCCCGCACCACGGCATCCACGCCGGACGACCCCACCTCAGCA
>JBDTDY010000174.1:0-4234 GCA_039922835.1 Ornithinibacter sp. | reverse complement strand
GGACCCGACGGCACCGTCTCGCACCTGGACCTCGCGTCGTTCCGCTTCACCCGCACGCCGTACGACCCCGAGGGCGACGTGCCCGGTGGTGTCGACGAGGCCGGCTGGCGCTGACTCCCCCACCCTCCCCCCGGTCCCCTAACCTCTGCTAGCAGAAGTTCGTGCCACAACCACAGGGTGCAACGTGTGGTCCGCGCACCACCCTCTGCTGAGTGCATCGAGCCAGACACCTCAGCAGAGGTTCGTGCCACAACCACAGGGTGCACCGTGTGGTCCGCGCACCACCCTCTGCTGAGCACATCGACCCAGACACCTCAGCAGACCGGAAGCGGCGATCAGAGGAACTGCGCGGGGTCGAACTCCTCGATCGGGATGATCCGTACGCGGGGCAGCCGCTCGTTGAACGCCTGCACGTCGTGCTCGAGGTCGAAGAACTCCAGCCCCCGCTCGGCCAGTGCACTGAAGGCGTGGTTGCGGAACTCGGAGAACCCCACCACCCCGACCCGGCGCCCGTCGAGCACGTCGCTCACCTGCTCGACGAAGTCGCCGTCATTGCTCACCAGCAGCACGTCACCCTCGCGGCGCCCGATCTCGAGCAGGGTGCGCTGGATGGCGATGTCGACGACCTTCTCGCCGGGCGCCCCAGAGAGCGGCACCGGTCGGTAGCCGATGGCCAGCAGCGCCTGCACGAAGGTCATGGGCAGCTCGGTGTTGGCCGCGAGGAAGAACAACCCGGTCGCGGGCTGGCCCCACCGGTCGCGGGCGAACTGGAGCAGACGCTCCCACCGCGGGCGCTCCTCCGGCCGGGGTCGCCGCCCCAGGATCGAGGTGCCCAGGGTGGCGTCGATGTTCTCGCCGTCGACCAGGAGGTAGGTGGTGCGCTGTGCCTCGACCATGCCGGTGAGACTACGCGCGAGCGCAGGCTGCGCGCTGGTGCACGCCAGGGCGGCCACGCCGAACCAGTCACTAGGTTGACATGCTGACTAGATGGCGCAATGATCTAGTCATGCAAGCAACTACTGCAGTGGAGCCGACGGCCTGGCCGACCGAATGGCTGCGCGGCGCGCTGGGGGTGTGCGTGGTGCACGTCATCGCCGCCGGGCCGACCTACGGCTATGCGATCGCCAGCTCCCTCGCCGACGCGGGCTTCGGCACGGTGAAGGGAGGCACCCTCTACCCCCTCCTCGCGCGCCTCGAGGAAGCCGGCTTCGTCGAGGTGGAGTGGCGCGCCGGCGACGGCGGCCCCGGGCGCAAGTTCTACACCCTCACGGCCGCTGGCCGCGTCGAGCACGAACGTCAGTCGGCCGACTGGCTGGACTTCACCGACCTCACCCGCACCTTTCTCACCCGCACCTTTCCACGCCACGGGGCCGTCCCCACATCCCACCAGGAGGAGCAGCGATGAACACCCGCACGAACACCCCCCATGTCGAGCCCGAGTGGGCCACGTCCTTCCTTCTCGAGCTTCGTCTGCGCGGCGTCGCCGGCGAGCAGATCGGCGCGACCCTGGCCGAGATCGAGGCCCACTGCGCGGAGAGCGGCGAAAGTGCCCGCGACGCCTTCGGAGATCCCACGACCTACGCCACCGCGCTCGGGCTGCCGCCCTCGCCGGACCAGACCGCCTCGCTGCGAGAGGAACTGCCGTCCGTGGCGCTCGGCCTCGGCGGCATGCTCCTCACGCTCACGGCCCTCGGCGCGTGGCGAGCCGGCACGGACGTCGGCGTCACGGCCGGCTCCGTGGTGGTCCTCGCGCTCGTCCTCGTCGGCACCGTCCTCATCGTTCGTCACGCTGCGGTGCTCTTGCGGGCCATCGCGACCAGGCTGTGGCTCGCCATCGCGTTCGCGGTGGTGCCGGTGGCGGTCTTCGTGGGGGTGCTGCTGCTCTTCGGCCAGCGCGTGCTCTTCT
Organism: Ornithinibacter sp.; assembly: GCA_039922835.1. Classification (GTDB taxonomy): domain Bacteria; phylum Actinomycetota; class Actinomycetes; order Actinomycetales; family Dermatophilaceae; genus Fodinibacter. The sequence goes on along the minus strand of JBDTDY010000174.1, from coordinate 2,328 downwards.
TCGTGCCGATGGTTCCTGCGCTCGTCCTGGGGGTGACCGCCCTGGCTGCAAGCACGTTCCTCGCCCTGCGTCGCGCCGGCACCATGGATGACCCGGTGGTCGGCCCCGAAGGCGCCGATGGCGCAGGAACCCTCGAGACCTCCCCTGCCCTCGACCGGGTGGGCCGCCTCCTGACGCCCTGGCTCTTCCCGCTGCTCACCGCCGTGATGGTCGTGCCGTTGCTGCTGCTGTGAGCAGCACCTCACGTCTGTCGTGCCCGCGAGGGGCCTGTGGATGACGGTGGTAGGGGTGTCGGTCTCCCGGCATACGGTGGGGTGACCATGACGACCACACCGGATGCCGTGACCGCTCCCCTCTCCCCCGCCCCACCGCCGGCGGAGCTCGCCGAGGAGGCTCGGGCCGCGCTGCGCCGCCTCGTCGGCCGCGACGACGTCGACTTCCGCGACGGTCAGCTCGAGGCGGTCTCGGCCCTGGTGGCTGACCGGTCGCGGGTGCTCGTGGTGCAGCGCACGGGGTGGGGCAAGTCGGCCGTGTACTTCGTCGCCACTGCGCTACGCCGCGCCGAGGGCGCCGGACCAACCGTGATCATCAGCCCGCTCCTCGCGCTCATGCGCGACCAGATCGCTGCCGCGGAGCGTGCCGGCATCCGCGCAGTGACGATGAACTCCGCCAACGCCCAGGACTGGGACGAGGTGCGCCGGGCCCTGGCCGAGGATGCCGTCGACGTGCTGCTCGTCAGCCCGGAGCGGCTCAACAACCCACGCTTCCGCGACGAGCAGCTGCCCGACCTCGCCCGCCGCTGCGGTCTCCTCGTCGTCGACGAGGCGCACTGCGTCAGCGACTGGGGGCACGACTTCCGCCCCGACTACCGCCGCATCGGTGACCTGCTCACCGGGCTCCCCGCCGACACGCCCGTGCTGGCCACCACGGCGACCGCCAACTCCCGCGTCGTGACCGATGTCGTCGAGCAGCTCGAGGTGGGTGGCAGGCCGGTGCTCACCGTGCGCGGCGGCCTGGCCCGCGACTCGCTGCGCCTCGGGGTGCTCCGGTCGATGTCACCTGAGCAACGACTGGGGTGGCTCGTCGCACACCTCGGCGACCTGCCCGGCAGCGGCATCGTCTACACCCTCACCGTCGCCGCCGCCGAGGACGTCGCGGCCGCCCTGTCGGACGCCGGCCTCACCGTGGCGTCCTACACCGGTCGCACCGACCCCGCCGATCGCGAGCGGTTGGAGGGAGCGCTGCGCCGCAACGAGGTGAAGGCGCTGGTGGCCACCTCGGCACTGGGCATGGGCTTCGACAAACCCGACCTCGGCTTCGTCGTGCACCTGGGCGCACCGAGCTCTCCGGTGGCCTACTACCAGCAGGTCGGTCGCGCCGGTCGCGCCACCGAGCGCGCCGACGTGCTGCTGATGCCCGGGCCCGAGGACAAGGACATCTGGAACTACTTCGCATCGGTGTCCATGCCGCGCGAGGACCAGGCCGAGGCGGTGCTGCGTGCCCTCGCCGAGGCTGGACGTCCCTTGTCCACCGCCGCCATCGAGACGTCCGTGGACGTGCGCCGCACCCGACTGGAGCTGTTGCTCAAGGTGCTCGACGTCGACGGGGCCGTCCAACGCGTCACTGGCGGCTGGGTCTCCACGGGGGTGCCGTGGACCTACGACGGTGAGCGCTACGAGCGGGTCGCCCAGGCCCGCCGGTCCGAGCAGCAGATGATGCTCGACTATGAACGGACCGATGCGTGCCGGATGGCGTTCCTCCAGGAGACCCTCGACGACACGTCCGCGACCGCATGTGGTCGCTGCGACGGGTGCGCGGGTCCCTGGTATGCCACCGACGTGCCCGACCGCGTGATCGGCGCGGCCCGCGAGCGGCTGGCCAGGGTGGGTGTCGACATCGACCCGCGGGTGCAGTGGCCGACCGGAATGGATCGCCTGGGTGTGCCGGTCAAGGGGAAGATCCCGGCTGACCAGGCGCTGCTGCGAGGTCGCGCCCTGGCACGCCTCTCCGATCTCGGGTGGGGGCAGCGACTGCGCGAGGTGCTGGCCACCGATGCGCCCGCGCACCCCGACCTGCTTCGCGCCTGCGTGCCCGTGCTCGCCGAGTGGGGATGGGCGCAGCGGCCCGTCGGCGTGGTCGCGATGCCCTCGCGCGGCCGGCCACAGCTCGTCTCCTCTCTCGCCGCGGGACTCGCCGAGATCGGACGACTGCCGTTCCTCGGCACGCTCGACCTCGCGCACGGCGGCCCCACCGGGGAGCCTGGCGGCAACAGCGCGTTCCGGCTCGCCGGGGTGTGGGAGCGCCTGGTCGTGGGGCCCGACCTCGCCG
>JBDTDY010000173.1:0-11505 GCA_039922835.1 Ornithinibacter sp. | reverse complement strand
ATCGCCACCAGCGCCATCGACATGCGCTCACCGGCGGTGACGAGCATGTCGAGCTCGCGCGGCGGTGGCACCGGGCTGACCTCCCGGGCCAGGTCGAGCAGCTCGTCGGTGGTGTCGCCCATGGCCGAGACGGCGACGACCACGTCGTGGCCGGCCTTCTTGGTGTCGGAGATGCGCCGCGCCACACGCTTGATGCTCTCGGCGTCCGCGAGCGACGAGCCGCCGTACTTCTGGACGACGATGGGCACGGTGGTTCTCCGGTCGGGTGGGGCCTCGGGGATCCTCACCACTGTATATCGGTGTCCACGGACCGGACGGGGTGACCGGATGCCGGTCAGCAGCCGTCCTCGTGAGCCGCGTCCGGCAGGTTGGTCCCAGAGTGCAGCACCTGCCGGACGCAGGGCGGGTCGGAGTCGAACCTCACTTCCAGATGCCGGGTGCACCCTGCGGTCCGCCCAAGGCGTAGCGTCAGAGGACCACCCGGACTGAGGAGCACTCGTGTCGATCGTCATCGTCGGAGCAGGACTTGCTGGAGCGACCGCTGCCACTGAGCTGCGCGAGCAGGGATACGAGGGGCAGGTTGTGTTGCTCGGTGCTGAGGAGCACCCTCCGTACGAGCGCCCGCCGCTGTCGAAGGGGTTCCTCCTGGGCAACGACCCGATCGACGACGCCTTCGTGCACCCGCAGGAGTGGTATGCCGAGCACGATGTCGACCTGCGCCTGTCGAGCGAGGTGACTGCGCTCGACACCGACGCCCACACGGTCACCACCTCCGGCGGCGAGGTTCGCTACGAACGCCTCCTCCTGGCAACCGGTTCCGAGCCACGCCGACTCGCCATGGCGGAGGAGAGCGGCGTGCCGACCGCTTACCTGCGCACGATCGAGGACAGCACCACCCTGAAGGAGGCCTTCGGCAGCGGCAAGAAGATCGCGATCGTCGGCGCCGGGTGGATCGGCCTGGAGGTCGCCGCTGCCGCGCGCGAGGCGGGCTGCGAGGTCACCGTCTACGAGATGGCCGAGCTCCCGTTGCTGCGGGTGCTCGGGCCGACCATCGCCGAGGTCTTCGCCGGGCTGCACCGCGAGCACGGCGTGGACCTGCGGTTGGGCACCTCGGTCACTGCCGATGACCTGCGCGGCGCCGACCTCGTGGTCGCCGGTGTCGGAGTGGCCCCACGCGTCGACCTCGCCAGCGCGGCGGGCCTCGACGTCGACAACGGTGTGCTCGTCGACGCGATGTTGCGCACCTCGGTGCCGAGTGTGCTGGCAGTCGGTGACATCGCAAACCAGGCGCACCCCCTGCTGGGCAGGTTGCGGGTCGAGCACTGGGACACCGCCATCGAGCAGGCCAAGGTCGCAGCGCACAACCTCGCCGGCGGCGAGGAGACCTACGACCGGCTCCCCTACTTCTTCACCGACCAGTACGACCTCGGCATGGAATACGTCGGTCACGGGAGCGCCGATGACGAGGTGGTCGTGCACGGCGACCTCGCCAGCCGCGAGTTCCGCGCCTTCTGGCTCCGGGAGGGCAAGGTCGTGGCGGCGATGCACGCCAACGACTGGGATGCCTCCGACGACCTGTGGGCTGCGGTCAAGAGCGGCGACCTGCCGGCTGCTCCGTAGCAGGCTCAGTGAGTGGCAGACCCTCGGCTCGCTCCGGGTCTCACTCCGCGTAGATGGTGACGGCGGTGGCCTTGACCGCATAGTGCACGCGCCGGCCCGGGTAGAGGTCGAGCTCGTCGATCGAGGCCGCCGTGACGTCGGCGAGCAGGGTACGACCCGCCTGGTCGTGCGAGCGCACGCGCACCTGCGCATCGCGCGGCTCCAGCTCGGTCACCACGACCGGGAAGGAGTTGCGCGCGCTCCCGGCCGGGGGTGCGACGTGCACGCTCACGGCATTCGGGCTGAAGACGGCGAGCGCGGCGTCGCCCTGCACCATCACCGCGTTGGGGATGCCCTCGACGTGCACGCCGTGTCGGTCCAGCAGGTGGGTCGGTCCGGTGGCACGTCCCTCGACGAGGTTGAGCCCAGCGATCCGCTCGGTGAACGGGGTGCGGGGGTGCGCGATCACCTCGTGGGTGGGGCCGTCCTCGACGACGCGGCCGCCATCGATGACGACCACGCGGGTGGCGAGCAGCACTGCGTCGAGGAGGTCATGGGTGACGATCAGCGCGCTGCGGTCGGCCAGCACCGGGCGGAGCACCCGCCGCAGGAGGGGGGCCGCGGCGACGTCGAGGGCAGCCAACGGCTCGTCGAGGAGGAGAAGGCGTGGGTCTGCGGCGAGCGCGCGGGCGATGGCCACGCGCTGGGCCTGGCCGCCGGAGAGCTGCGCCGGGCGCCGCGAAGCGAGCTCGGTGACGCCCACTTCCCGGAGCCAGCGGGCCGCCGTGGCGCGCGCCTCGCCCGACCCGGCTCCGTGCGCGCGCGGTCCGAACGCGACGTTGTCGAGCGCGGACAGGTGCGGGAACAGCAGTGGGTCCTGCGCGAGCAGCGCGATCCCCCGGTCGTGCGGCGGCACCCACACGCGTTGTCCGCGTCCTTGGTCGTAGAGCACCCGCCCATCCAGCACCGCGCGGCCGGTGTCCGGGCGCAGGATGCCGGCCAGCACAGCCAACAGGGTGGACTTGCCCGCGCCGTTGGGTCCCAGGATCGCGACGCGCTCGCCGGCCGCGACCTCCAGGTCGATGTCCAAACCGCGCGCAGCGACGGTGGCGCTCATCGTCAGCGTCATCGCTCGGTGCGCCCCTGCGCGAGCCCGACGACCAGGACGGCGATGACGACCAGCACGAGGGAGAGCGCGACAGCCGCGTCGGCATCGGTCTCGCGCTGCAGGTAGATCTCCAGCGGCAGGGTGCGGGTGACACCCTGCAGGCTTCCCGCGAACGTCAGCGTGGCACCGAACTCCCCCAGCGCCCGCGCGAAGGACAGCACGGCCCCCGACACCAACCCCGGGAGCACGAGCGGGATCGTGACGCGGAGCAGCACCGTGGTGGGGCGCCCGCCCAGGGTGGCGGCGACGACCTCGTAGCGGTGGCCCACCGAGCGCAGGGTGCCCTCCAGGCTCACCACGAGGAACGGCAGCGCGACGAAGGTCTGGGCGAGCACAACCGCCGTGGTCGAGAAGGCGATCTGGATGCCGAGGACGTCCAGGGTGTGGCCGAGCAGGCCACGACGGCCGAAGGTGTAGAGCAGTGCGATGCCGCCGACCACCGGGGGGAGCACGAGGGGAAGCAGGATCAGCGACCGCACGAGCCGCTGCCCGGGGAAGGACGTGCGGGCCAGGACCATCGCCATCGGCACGCCGAGGAGGACGCACAAGAAGGTGGCGGCGCTCGAGGTCCGCAGGCTCAGTCCCAGGGCCGCGAGCGAGGACTCGGAGGTGACGAGCGTGAAGAACTGCGACCAGCGCACCTTCGCGCCCATCGCGACGAGCGGAAGCAGCACGAACAGCACTCCGGCCGCGGCCGGGACGAACACCCAGCGCGGCAGACCGGAAAACCCCTGTGGATCCCGACGTGACCGGGACGGGGACGGCCCCTCCTGCGCACCCGGCGCGGTCACGTCAGTGGCCCGGATCAGGGTGCGCCGAAGCCTGCGGCCCGAAGCACGGTGGCGCCCTCCGGCCCCGCGACCATCGCGACGAACTCCTGGGCGAGTGTGAGGTTCTTGCTGGCCTTCAACGCCCCGATCGGGTAGCGGTTGACGGCGGCCGAGGACTCGGGGAAAGCGATGCCCTCGACCTGGTCACCGGCGCCCAGGACATCGGTGACGTAGACCAGCCCGGCATCCGCCTCCCCGGTCCGGACCTTGTTGAGCACGTCGGTGACCGAGGACTCCTCGCTCTTCGGGGTGAGCGTGAGTCCCGCGGCGTCCTCCACCTTCTTCGTGGCCGAGCCGCACGGCACCTCGGCCGCACAGATGACGACGTTCAGCGCAGGGTTGGTGAGGTCCTTGAGCACGCCGACCTTGCCCGGGTTGCCCGGCGGCACCACGATCTGCAGGGTGTTGGTCGCGAAGTCGACCGGTGATCCCTCGACCAGCGCATCGCCGGTCGCCTTGTCCATGTTCTTGGTGTCCGCGGAGGCGAACACGTCGGCGGGCGCGCCCTGCTGGATCTGGGTGACCAGGTCGGAGGAGCCGGCGAAGTTGAAGCTGACCGTGGTGCCCGGGTGGCTCGCCTCGAACTGCTGCCCGATGTCGGTGAAGGTCTTCTTCAGCGAGGCTGCTGCGAAGACCGTCAAGGTCACGTCCTCGCCCGCAGCGGTGGCTGGCGCGGAGCTGACCGACGGGTCGGACGTGGAGTCGTTCGAGGACGTGGCAGCGCAGCCTGCGAGGAGGAGCAGCCCAACGGTCATGGATACGAGGACGGGCGACCTGTTCATGATGCTCCAAGGGGGGTTTCGATGATCACGGTGGTCGACTTCACGACGGCGACCGCCACCGACCCCGGCTCCAGCTTCAGCTCACGGACGGCCTCGCTGCTCATCAGCGACACCACCCGGAACGGACCGCACTGCAGCTCGACCTGGGCCATCACGGTGTCCATGACGACCTCGGTGACCAGACCGACGAAGCGGTTGCGGGCGGAGCGTTCGACCCGGGACGGGTCGGGCACCGGGGTGGCTGCGTGGGCCTTGGCGAAGGATGCGAGCTCGGCGCCGTCGATGACCTTGCGGTTGCTCTCATCGGTCTGCGCACTCAGCTGCCCGGAGTCGACCCACCGGCGCACGGTGTCATCGCTCACCCCGAGGAAGGCGGCTGCATCCTTGATCCGAATCTGCGGCACAAGGAGGACCCTATGTCATTGGATGCGGAACTGACAGCCTTTTTGACCTGCACCTGCGGAGATGTGACCGAATGGGACGGACCGAACGTGGCGGTGCGGTCGCCTCAGGGGTGCAGCGCGTCGAACTCGGCCTCGGAGACGATCTCGTCGTCGGCGTCGAGCCGGATGTGGGCCAGCAGGGTCTGGATCACACGCAGCGCTGCTGCCGCGCGCTCCCCCCACAGCGAGAGGTAGCTGAACTGCCACCACCACAGCGCCTCGATCGGGCGCCCCCCGTCGAAATGGCTCAATCCGTGGGACAGCGCCGAGGCGATGTCGGCGAAGTCGTTGGAGAGCGAGCCGACGGTCGGCTCCGGGTTCAGGACCGGGTCGCCCACGTCGGCATACTCATCGAGGCCCTCGAAGACGTTGGCCAGGTTCTGGCGCAGCGGGTCGAGCTCGGCATCCGGGCCGGGGTCGGCCTCGAAGCGCTCCGGAGGCACCACGTCCTCGACGGCCCCGAGCCGCGCGCCCATGACGAGCACCTGGGAGAGGGAGAGCAGCCCCACCGCCAGCGCGGCATCCGGCGAGTTCCCGGAGGCGATCTCACGCACGGCGATGAGGAACATCCGCGCCTCGGCCGCCGACTCGGCGGCCAGCGCGCTCCAGTCATCAGACATCGATGAGCCTCCGTCCTTCGAACGCGCGGCCGAGGGTGACCTCGTCGGCATACTCCAGGTCGCCGCCGACCGGGAGCCCGGACGCGAGCCTGGTGACCCGCAGCCCGAAGTCCTTGAGCATCCGCGAGAGATAGCTCGCGGTGGCCTCGCCCTCGAGGTTGGGGTCCGTCGCGATGATCACCTCGGTGACGGAGCCGTCGCCCAGACGGGCGAGCAGCTCGCGCACCCGGATGTCGTCGGGGCCGATGCCGTCGATCGGGCTGATCGCGCCACCCAGCACGTGGTAGCGCCCCCGGAACTCGCGGGTGCGTTCCACTGCCACGACATCCTTGGGCTCCTCCACGACGCAGATCGCGTGCGGGTCGCGCCGGGGGTCGAGGCAGACCCGGCAGCGCTCGGCCTCGGCGACGTTGAAGCAGACCTCGCAGAACCGCACCCGCAGCTTCACCTCGGTGAGGGCGTGGGCCAACCGCTCGACATCGGCCGGGTCGGCCTGCAGCAGGTGGAAGGCAATCCGCTGGGCGCTCTTGGGACCGACACCCGGCAGCCTGCCGAGCTCGTCGATGAGGTCCTGGACCGCTCCTTCGTACACACCCCGAGACTACGGCCTCGCGGCGTCAGTGGTGCTCCCGCGCGCCGGACGGCACCTGCTCGTCGAGGTCCAGCGCCCGACGAGAGCGCGCCGGATCGGCCTCAGAGGCCGACGGCCGGTCCGCGAGCGCCCGACGGAAGCTCGTTGAAGGCATCGGCCCGCTCCTGACCGCTGAGCCCGGCGATCGCGTCCATGACCTCGTCCGTCATCAGCCGGCGGGCGCGACCGGCCGGCATCCCGGCATAGCCGTCGGGCTGGATCGGCCGGCCGAACCGCACGACGACGGGGGCCCGACGTGGGAAGCTGCTGCCGATGGGCTGCACGTCAGCAGTGCCCACGAGCCCCACCGGCACGACCGGCACGCCGGCGGTGAGGGCCAGCCAGGCCACCCCCGTGCGGCCCTTGTAGAGGCGACCATCACGCGAGCGGGTGCCTTCGGGGTAGATGCCGAAGGCACGTCCGGCACGAAGCACCTCGAGCGCGAGGTCGAGGCTCTCCTGGGCCGAGCGTGAGGACTCGCGATCGACGGGGATGGCCTGGCTCCCGACGAAGAACGCCCTGCGGATCGCGCCGGACACCCCGGTGCCGGTGAAGTAGTCGGACTTGGCGAGGAAGCTCACCGGCCGGGGCGCGGCGATGGGGATGGCGAAGGAGTCGATGAAGGAGAGGTGGTTGCTCGCGAGGATGACCCCGCCCTCGCGAGGGACATTGGCGGTGCCGGTGATGGTGGGTCGCCAGACGGCCTTCGACAGCGGCGCGACCACGAGGTGGCCGGTGCGGTAGCGAAAGCTCATCGGGCGTCGTCGGTGATGACGGTGCCGCCGAGGATGCGCTCGATCACCGGCACCCCCACGTCGGTGAGGTCCTCGATGGACTCGTCGTCGTCGCTGATCGCCTCGTCGTCGACGACCCGCTCCTGCTCGGTCGGCGCGATCTCCTCGGCGACCTGGGCCTTGGCGCGCTCATAGGGACTCGCCCACGATGGTGCCGTGTCGCTGGGCGGCGGCGCGTCGGCCCAGCTGCCCTGCTCACGTGCGGCCCCACCCGCGGCGGCAGCGGGCGCCGGACGCTGCTCGGGCTCGGGTTGCCTGTGAGCCTCGGTCTGCCGGTCGGGCTCGGGGTGCCGGTCGGGCTCGGGGTGTCGGTCGGACCCCGGATGCCGGTCAGCCGCGGCGGCGCGGTCGGTGCCGGAGGTGTCGGAGGCTGGCGGTGCGGGGGCGGGTGCCGACGTGTGAGGCGGCACCGGGGCCGGCCGAGGTGCGGGTGACGGTTCAGGCGACGGAGCGGGCGGCCGGGCGAGGGTCGACCGGGTGGCCGACGCGGAATCCTCGACCGGCACGCCCTCGACCCGGGCATCCACGCCGAGCACGTCGATCAGGGCCTGGCGCACGTAGTCGGCGTGCGGGCCGCGCCGGAACGTCTCGGCGAGCCCGACCGTGGAGATCGCCAGGATCACGCGGTGCCCGTCGTAATCGGCGACCTGCGCATTCTGTGAGACGAACGTCCACGTCGAGCGTCGCATCTCGAAGATCTTCGCCAGCACGTCGGGCCAGGACCGGCGCAGCGCATCGGTGTCGAGACCGCCGGGGCCCTTGACGGGGGGCGCCTCGTGCGGGGTCGACGTGGTCTCGCTCGTCGATCCGGTTTCAGACACCTCCACCTGGTCCTGCTGGGTCGCGGTCGCGGGCGACTCCGCACTGGTGGAGGTGCTCGCGCTCGAGGATTCGTGGGCGGGCGACTCGACTGCGGTGGGTGGCGCGGCAGGGGGCGCTCCACCTGCCGTGGTCGCTGCAGCCGCCGGAGGCGTGACCGGTGCGGGAGTGGCAACGGGCGCGACCGGAGGCGTCACGGCATACGGCGGGGCACCGGTGGGCACCCCGCCCACCTCGAGCCGACGCTCGAGACGATCCAGCCGGGCGGCATACCCGGCCTCGCCCGCGGCCCCGGGCAACAGGATCCGCGCGGCGATCAGCTCGAGCTGGAGGCGTGGGGCCGTGGCCCCGGTCATCTCGGTGAGACCGGCGTTGACGACGTCGGCGGCCCGGGACAGCGCCCCCGCCCCGAAGGCGCTCGACTGGCGGCGCATGCGGTCGAGCTGGTCCTCGGGCACGTGGCGCAGCACCTGACCGGCGCCGTCGGTGACCGCCGCCACGATGATGAGGTCGCGCAGTCGCTCGAGCAGGTCCTCGACGAAGCGGCGCGGGTCGAGCCCGGTCTCCACCACCTTGTCGATCGCCCGGAAGACGGCGCCGGCGTCACCCGCGGCGAAGGCGTCGATGGTGGCGTCGAGCAGCTCACCGTCGGTGAAGCCGAGCAGCGCCGCGGCCGAGTCGTAGGTGAGCCCCTCCGCGCCCGACCCCGCCATGAGCTGGTCGAGCACCGAGAGCGAGTCGCGCACGGACCCACCACCGGCACGCACGACGAAGGAGAGCACCCCCGGGGCGACTGCCACCGCCTCCTTGACGCAGAGTTCCTCCATGTAGGAGTGCAGCGTCGCGGGTGCGACGAGTCGGAACGGGTAGTGGTGGGTGCGCGAGCGGATGGTGCCGATGACCTTCTCGGGCTCGGTGGTCGCGAAGACGAACTTCACGTGCTCCGGCGGCTCCTCGACGATCTTGAGCAGCGCGTTGAACCCCTGCGGGGTCACCATGTGCGCCTCGTCGATGATGTAGATCTTGTAGCGGCTCTGCGCCGGGCCGTAGGACGCGCGCTCGCGCAGGTCGCGCGCGTCGTCGACGCCACCGTGGCTCGCCGCGTCGATCTCGATGACGTCGACGGTGCCGGCACCGCCACGGGCCAGCGCCACACACGAGTCACAGGTGCCACACGGCTCGGGCGTGGGGCCCTGCTCACAGTTGAGGCAGCGGGCCAGGATGCGCGCGCTCGTGGTCTTGCCGCAGCCTCGCGGGCCACTGAAGAGATAGGCGTGGTTCACCCGCCCGGTGCGCAGCGCCTGCATGAGCGGCTCGGTCACGTGCTCCTGCCCGATGACGTCGGCGAACGTCTCGGGGCGATAGCGGCGATACAGGGCGGTGCTCACTGCACCGACCCTAGTCGCGATGCCGGACACCCGGGATGCCGTGTCATCTGCCCGCGGCCACCCCGGGATCGTGCTGACCTCGACCGAAAAGTGGGAGACGCTGCGTGGTCAGCGGCACGGCACCCGGCACCGGTCGGCCGCGTGACACCACGCCACGGGGTCGGCCACCTGATCCGCGCACGTCCTCGCCGCAGGTCAGTTCAGCCGGACGAGGGCGCTGGTGGAGTCTCGGCGCGCGTCTCGACGCCCCGGTAGCCGTCGTCGTCGATCTGCGGAACGAGAGGGTACCGGCGAGCGTGGGTCTCCAGCAGTGACACGACGGCGGCCGTGAGCGGAATGCCGATGAGGGCGCCGATGGGACCCCACAAGGCCACCCCGACGAAGACGGCCCCGAGCGCGATCGGGGCGCTGACGTCCATGACGCGCTTGGACACCAGAGGGGTGAAGACGTAGGTCTCGATCTGCTGGTAGATGACGGCGAAGAGGACGACCCACACGACATCGACAGGGTCATCGAACAATGCCACCAGCACCGCAGCGAGGACTCCGATGTAGGTCCCCACCATGGGGACCAGTTGTGCCGTGATGCCGGCCAGGAGCGCCAGAGGAAGCCAGCCGGGCAGCCCGATCGCCCAGAACAGGACCGCGTGCGCCCCGGCAGAGAGAACGATGAGGACGAGCTTGGAGATGACGTACCCCCCCGTCTTGGCCAGTGTGGTCTGCCAGACGCTGCCGAAGATGTGTTGCTGACCGGCAGGGAACCAGGATGCGATCGAGGCGAGCAGGCTCGGTCCGGCGCCAGCCAGGTAGAGGGCAAAGACCAGGACGGTGAGGAGGTCGAAGGTCACCGACCCCAGGGAGCCGAGGACCCCGAACGCTCCTTGCGCGACGGTGCTGCCCCAATCGGACAACCGGCTGACGTCGAACCGCGAGGTGATGGTGGTCGGGTCGAGGGAAAGGTGGAATGCGTGGTTCGCCCACGAGACGGAGCTGTCCACGATCTGCGGCCAGGACCTCGCCAGCTGGGCGATCTGCTGGGCCAGCGCGGTGCCGAACAGCGCGACGAGGCCGAGCGCGACGATGATGGCGCCGGTGCCGGTCGCGGCGGTGGCCGGGCCTCGGCGCCAGCCGTGGCGCATCAACCAGGCGATCTCGGGCTCCATGGCAGCAGCGACCAGCCACGCCAGGAGCAGCAGGAAGAGAAAGTGGGCCAGCGCCCCGAAGGCCCAGATGGCCAGCAGCCACAGGGAGATGGCGACCAGCACGAAGACGACCGACCGGCGCAGCGCCACCGGCTCGAAGGCGATCCAGTGGGTGGGGTCGCCGTGCGAAACGGACGTGTTGGGGGGCTGCGGCGGCGCTGGCAGGCCAGGCCCGTCCCGGCTCGGCTCCTGAGCGGTCGTCGGAGGCTCGGAGGTGACAAAGAGCCGCCGGATGCGCTCGCCGATCGTCGTCATGGGCTCTCCTCGTGCACGGCTCGGGACCATGCCCATTATCCGCTTCCTTCCCGTGGCGCAACCGGCTCCGCCACTGCCACGTTGGAAGGTGCCGCGTGGGCTTCGACGTAGCACGGCACGTCCTCAGCCCATTCGTGGAATGATCCCTGACGAGGATGAGCCACAGAAGGAGCGCCGTCGATGCAGTTGAAGCTGGAACTGATCCCGCTGCCGGTGTCGGACGTGGACCGGGCCATCGCGTTCTATGCCGACACGCTCGGCTTCACGAAGGACGTCGACGTGCACCCGAGCGAGGGCGTCCGAGTCGTGCAGCTGACGCCACCGGGCTCGGGTTGTTCGATCGGTTTCGGAACGGGACTGGATGTCTACCAAGGAGAGCCGGGCAGCATCAGGGGCGTGCACCTGGTGGTGGAGGACATCGTCGAGGCCCGCGCCGACCTCATCCGCCGGGGCGTGGAGGTGGGCGAGATCCGGGACTTCGGGGGCGGCGTGAAGGGAGCAGACTTCTCCGACCCTGACGGAAACTCATTCGAGCTGCAGGAAATGGCGTGGCGCAAGGGCACGGCATTCTAGGAGATCCGCTCTGCTGCAACGCCGCCGGACAAGTATCCAGGCGTGGACGATGCCGGGTCGACGTGTCGGCAGCGGTCCTGACGCTACTTGACGGCGCCGCTGGCGAGCCCGGCCCTCCAGAAGCGCTGAAGGCCGAGGAAGAGCACGATGAGCGGCAGCACACCGAGCAGCGCGCCCTGCAGGACGGCACCGTACTGCGGGTTGAAGTAGCTCATCATCCCGTAGAGGCCGAGCGTGACCGGCTTGAGCTCGGCAGTGCTGATCATCATCAGCGGCAGCAGGAAGTTGTTCCACGTCGCGACGAAGATGAACAAGAAGATCGTCACCATCGCGGGTGCGAGCAGGCGCAGCACCACCGAGAAGAAGATCCGCACCTCGCTCGCACCGTCGAGACGCGCAGC
>JBDTDY010000172.1:0-8343 GCA_039922835.1 Ornithinibacter sp. | reverse complement strand
GGACGCGGCCGAGGCGGCAGCGGAGTACCGGTGGACGATCGCCCGCGACGGTGACGCGTTCCGCAGGGTGGTGCCCTCGCCGAACCCGGTCCGGATCCAGCAGGCTGCGCTCGTGCGCCTGCTCCTGGAGAACGAGCAGCTCGTCGTGTGCGTCGGCGGCGGAGGCGTGCCCGTCCGGATCGACGACAAGGGTCGTGAGATCGGCATGCAGGCGGTCGTGGACAAGGACCTCGCGAGCGCCGCACTCGGCGCGGAGCTCGGCGCGGACACGCTCATCATGCTGACCGACGGTGACTACGTGAGCCAGGACTGGGGCACCCCGAACCAGCGCGACATCCTCACTGCGACCCCTGAGGCCATCGCGGAGCTCGAGTTCGAGGAGGGGTCGATGAAGCCGAAGGTCGACGCCGCGATCCGCTTCGCCAAGGCGTCCGGGCGAGCACTGATCGGCCCCCTCGACCGCCTGGATGACCTCCTGGCCCGCCGGGTGGGAACCGAGATCCGCGCCGACGTGCCGGAGGGAATCGTCTACGTGAGCAGGTGAGTCACATCCGGATCGAGCGGAGCAGCAGCGAGGTCTCGCTGTTGACGACGCCCTCGACCGACCTGATCTGACCCATCACCGCGTCGAACTCGGCCAGGGTGCCGGTGCGCAGCTCGGCAACGAGGTCCCACCCGCCGTTGGTGGTGTGCAGGGCGTGCACCTCGGGCAGGCCGCGGAGCTGGTTGATCGCCGTCGTCGTGGAGCGCCCCTGCACCTCGATGAGCGCGACGGCCCGGATCGTGTCCGGGTCCCGGTCGTCCTGCACCCGCACGGAGAACCCCAGGATGGTGCCGGAGTCGAGGAGCCGCTCGATCCGGCTGTTGACGGTCGCTCGACTGACGCCGAGCCGGCGGGCCAGCGCGCTCACCGGTTCTCGGCCATCGGCGCGCAGGGCCGAGATGAGACGTCGGTCGAGGTCGTCGAGGTCACCCATGGATCATATTGTGCATTTCTGAGTGACAGAATGCGCGATCTGGTGACTAAAAGTGCGGTATCTGGTCATTGCGGTCGCAGACTGGCACGACCTAGGGTGAGCCAGTTGACCAGAAAGGAGGCGTCCATGGTGCGCTTCGTCGATGTCCGCCACATCTCGCAGTGGGCAGCAGCCCGCGACCTCGAGCAGGTCCTCGCCACGCTCGTCGACTACCAGGAGGCCGATTTCCGGCGGTGGGCCGACTTCGATCACACCCCGCGGCTCGCGAGCCACTCGCGCGAGGGTGTCATCGAGCTGATGCCGACCAGCGACGGCCGCTGCTACTCCTTCAAGTACGTCAACGGTCACCCGTCGAACCCGGCCCGCGGCTTCCAGACGGTCACGGCATTCGGGGTGCTGGCCGACGTGCACACCGGCTACCCGACCTTCCTCGCAGAGATGACCCTGCTGACGGCGCTGCGCACCGCCGCCGTGTCGGCCATGGCGGCCCGCGCCCTCGCTCGCCCCGACTCGCGCACGATGGCGATGATCGGCACCGGCAGCCAGTCCGAGTTCCAGGCGCTCGCGTTCCGGGCCGTGCTCGGGATCGACCGCCTGCGTATCTGGGACACCGACCCGGCCGCACTGGAGAAGTTCGTCCGAAACATTGCGCCCCTCGGGTTCGACATCGACGTCGCCTCCTCCGCCAAGGAGGCGGTGCGGGGCGCCGACGTCATCACCACGTGCACCGCCGACAAGGCCAACGCGACGGTGCTCACTGATGCGATGGTCGCGCCGGGCGTGCACGTCAATGCCATCGGTGGCGACTGCCCGGGCAAGACCGAGCTCGACCCGCAGATCCTGCGACGGGCCACCGTGGTCGTCGAGCTCCCGGAACAGACCCGGATCGAGGGCGAGATCCAGCAGCTGGAGCCGGACTTCCCCGTCACCGAGCTCTGGCAGGTGCTGACCGGCGACGCACCGGGCCGCACCAGCGCGCAGGAGGTCACCGTCTTCGACTCGGTGGGGTTCGCGATCGAGGACTTCTCCGCGCTGCGATACCTGCGTGACGCCGTGGACGGCACCGCCCACTACGACGAGATCGACCTCGTCGCCGAGCCCGCTGACCCCAAGGACCTCTTCTCCCTCCTTCGCTCGCCCGCGCCCCTGGTCGCGGCGGTCTGAGGATGTCGGTCCAAGCGCCGGCCGCGGTCGTCCTGATCAGACCCCTGCACTTCGCCCCCAACCCCGAGACTGCTGCCGACAACGCCTTCCAGACGGCCGACCCGACGCGCAGCCCCGTGGAGATCGCGGCTGCGGCCTACGAGGAGGTGACCCGCGCGGCCGACCGTCTCGCTGCGGCCGGTGTGGCGGTGCACCTCTTCGACGACGAGGACCCCACGCGCAACGACAGCGTCTTTCCCAACAACTGGTTCTCCACGCACGCCGGCGGTCGGGTGGCGGTCTACCCGATGTATGCCCCCAACCGGCGCACCGAGCGGCGCGCCGACGTGGTGGAGATGCTCAAGTCGCAGTATCGGGTGCAGGAGGTCGTCGACTACTCGGGTCTCGAGCACGACGGCGCCTACCTCGAAGGCACTGGCGCGATGGTGCTCGACCACGTCACGCGTGTCGCGTTCACGGCGAGGTCCAACCGGGCGAACCCCATGGTGCTGGAGCGGTTCTGCTCCCAGTTCGGCTATGAGGCAATGGTCTTCGATGCCTGTGACGAGCTCGGCACGCCGATCTACCACACCAATGTCATGATCACGATCGCCAGCGACTTCGCACTCGTTGGGCTCGACCTGATCCCCGACGAGGCGCGCCGGCGCGCGGTGGCCGAGTCGATCACCGAGCAGGGGCGCACGATCATCGAGCTGTCGACGCAGCAGGTCCGCGAATTCGCGGGCAACGCGATCGAGCTGCGCACCCCGGGTGGCCGGGTGCTCGCGCTGTCGTCACGCGCTGCGGCGAGCCTCACCGACGACCAGCGTGCAGTCATCGAGCGGTCCGCGCGGCTGCTTCCCCTGGACGTGCCGACCATCGAGCTCGCTGGCGGCTCGGTGCGCTGCATGGTGGCCGGAATCCACCTCACCCCACGGCCGGTCGTCGTGCCCGTCTCGGAGGAGTCGGTGCTCGGCGCCTGATCCGCGGCTTGCCGCCCTTCACCCAGTCACGGTCTGGCGCAGCGGCAGCCGGTGCAGCGACACGTCGTGAACGGCGCCCTCGAACAGGCGAGCCGTCATGTATGTGCAGTGCGGCTGCCGGCGGCGGTCGGTGGGTGAGCCGGGGTTGAGGAGGCGCAGACCGGCATACGACGTGTCCCACGGGATGTGACTGTGGCCGAAGACCAGGAGGTCGGCACGGGGATGAGCGACGCGCATGCGCTCCTCGCGGCGGTCACGCGACCCGGTCTCGTGGACGACCGAGACCCGCACGTCCTCCACGACCGCCCGAGCCACCTCGGGGAGCCGCGCGCGCAGGTCTGCTCCGTCGTTGTTGCCCCAGCACGCGAGGAGGGACCGGCTGCGCGACTCGAGCTGGTCCAGGAGTGCAGACTCCACCCAGTCGCCGGCGTGCACCACCAGGTCGGCGGTGTCGACCGCCGCCCACAAGGGTGCTGGCAGGTCCTTCGCGCGCTTGGGCAGGTGGGTGTCCGCCATCAACACCACCCGCGCACCTCCGCCCATCGGTCAGCCCCGCTCTCGAGTCGTCAGGTGCTGGTAGTCGGGGTGACGCTCCAACCACGCCGCCACGAAGGGGCACGACGGCACCAGCCGATCGGCTCCTTCCGCGACCTCGTCGAGCGCAGCGCGGACCAGGAAGCCGCCGACCCCACGGCCCTCGAAGGCCGGATGGACCTCGGTGTGCTGGACGTCGATGACCCCTTGGCTGCGCCGATAGGTGGCGAACCCCGCCAGGTCCTCGCCGATCCTGGCCTCCCAGCGGTGCCGGTCCCGGTCGTGGATCACGCTGATCTCGCTCGTCATGGTGGCCACCTCCTGTGCCCAGCCTCTCACCGGGCGGGGCCGGGCAGCGCGGGGCCCGGCGGTGTCGTCATTCGCTGTGCCAACTGACCCCGCAATGGCACGATGGCCGTGGACTGACGCGGAGACGCCGCGGGGGATCGAGGAGGACGACATGTCGGCACCAGCAGGATGGCATCTCCAGCCGGACGGTCAGGAGCGCTTCTGGGACGGCCAGCAGTGGACGGAGCAGTTCCGGGCGCCCTTGTCGAGCGACCCCACGGCACCGCCGGAGTGGGCGTCGTCCTCCCAGGACACCCAGGCAGTCGACCTCTCGCAGACGACGGCCATGCCTGCGCCCGCGGTGGACCCGTATGCCGCGGCACAAGCCGGTGCTCCCGCGCCCCAGCAGGGCTATGGGTCACCGCAGCCCGGTGCGGGCCAGCAGCCCGGGTATGCGCCCCAGCCGGGCTACGGCCAGCCCGGTTACGGCCAGCCCGGCCAGCCGGCATACGGGTCGCCGCCGACGAAGGGCACGAGCGGGGCGGTCAAGGGGTGCCTCATCGCCGCGCTGGTGGGCTTCGTCGTGCTGGCCCTGGTCGTGGCGGGCGGCATCTTCTTCTTTGCGCGAACCGTCGACCGCGTCACGCAGTCGATCCCGACGTCCCTCCCGAGTGACTTCCCCAGCACCTTCCCCACGACGCTGCCCACCGACGGCCCGGGCTCCCTCAAGATCGAGATCAACGTCGGCGAGGGATTCGAGCTCCCGCGGGCGCAGATCGAGGACGGATGGAGCGTGGAGGGCGGGGCCACCGGGCCGCTGAACCTCATGCAGATCACCGGCATGCGCGCCGTGCCGACCGAGGACGGCGGGCTGCCCGTGCTCTTCACGATGTCCTTCGAGGTCGATGACACCACCACCGTCGACACGGTGTGCACCGCACCCGGTGCGTCGGCGGGTGAGTCGGTCGACGTCACCTGCGTGCCACTCTTCGGTGATGTCGAGGGAGCACGCCGGATCACCGTGACGGGTGCCCTGTAGGCGTCGGCCAGGGTGCGCCGGGTGGGGTCAGCCCTTCGCGGAGAGTGACACCAGGCCCGAGACGAGCTCGGACGTGCGGATCTGGTCGCCGTCCAGCTCGGGGCTGAAGCCGAGGCGGACGACGACCAGGTTGGCCGAGGGCACGACGTAGACGCGCTGGCCGTCGTGGCCACTCATCCAGTACGCGTCCTCGGGAAGGGTGGCGTCGACGAACTTGCCGTCGGCCTCGCGGTTGACCCACCACCCCGCTGCGTAACCGCGCTCCTCGGTCTTGCGCACCGGCTCAACGGTGGTCGACTGGGCCATCCATCCCTCCGGGAGGAGCCGGTCGCCGGCCACGACGCCGTCCTGGAGGGCGAACTGCCCCACGGCGGCCCAGTCGCGCGGCGTGGCCCACATGTAGGAGCTGCACACCGGGGTGCCCACCATGTCGGGCTCCATCACGGCCGAGGAGAGGCCGAGCGGCTTGAAGATCTGCTGGCGGGGGAGGTCTGCGTCGGGGGCGTCGGCGAGCCGGGTCAGCACCGAGCAGAGGATGTTGGTGGAGCCGCTGGAGTACTGCTGGTAGGTGCCGGGAGCGTGCGCGAGGGGCTGGCTGGCCGCGTAGCCCGCCATGTCGCCGTGGGCATAGAGCATCTCGGTGATGGGTGTGCCGAGGTCGTAGGTCTCGTCCCACGTCAACCCGCTGGTCATCCGCATCAGCTCGTCAACGGTGATCTTCTGGCGGTCATCGGTCCACTCGGGACGCA
Source organism: Ornithinibacter sp. (assembly GCA_039922835.1). Classification (GTDB taxonomy): domain Bacteria; phylum Actinomycetota; class Actinomycetes; order Actinomycetales; family Dermatophilaceae; genus Fodinibacter. Next base: position 2,630 of record JBDTDY010000172.1, on the reverse strand, counting down.
GCTCGGAGTCCTCGATGGCGATGCGCTTCTCCTGGACGAGGCGACCCACCATGAGGTTGGCGACGCTCTTGGACATGGACCAACCGAGTTGCGGTGTCTCCGCGGTGAACCCGTCTGCGTAGCGCTCGGCGACGAGCTGCCCACCCTGGACCACGACGATGCCACGGGTGCCGAGCTTCTTCTTCTCCCCTACTGACAGGTCGTCCCCGAAGGCCTTGCCGACCAGGGCCGTGAGCTCTGGGGTCACCTCGGGGGCGGGAACAGAGGACAACGGGTTCAGGTCGGCCTCGACGAGGGTCGGATCCCCGAGCTTGGGCCGCTCGGTGCCCAGCGTGCAACCGAATCCCTTGGTGTACCAGGCCTTCTGGGTCGAGAGGACCCACAGGAGCGAGGAGGTGCCCGATTTCGCGCCCCTGTTGACGTAACCGGTGAGGTACGGCACGAGGGGGTTGGGGGGCAGGTCTGCCCCGGGGTCATCGCGGTTCGCGACCAGTGACACGGCACACGTGTTGTGCGCGGCATACCCCGTGCCCGTCTTGATCAGCGGCCGGGCATAGATGTAGCCGCCGATGGCCCCCGCGATGACGAGGACGAGCAGGACCGCCAGGACCCGGAGAAATACACGCATGGGCGCAGACGGTACCTGCCGGAGGGGGACCGGCGACAGACCCTCGCCGCGCCCGCGCCGCTCCGAGGCCCTCTCACGCCGTCGCCTCGCTGAGGTACCGTCCAAGGGTGACCACGTCCCCGTTGGTGGTGGGCCCTCCCGCGGGGCCTCCTCAGCACCCTTGGAGCGTCTTCGCCGACCTCTTGGCAGCGTCTCGGCACGCCGCGGCGCACCGCATCCCCGAGATCGTCGCGACGCACGCGGCCGCGCTCGGCGCCCGCTCAGTGGTGATCTACCTGGTGGACCTCGACCAGATCAGCCTCGCGCCCTGGGGTGGCCGAGGAGCTGGTGGGGACGGGCCCGCCACCCTTCCCATCGACTCCACCCTGGCGGGGCGTGCCTATCAGCACGAGGAGCTGGTGGTGCAGGCTCCGCACGGCCAGGCGTCGTGGAGCACCGTGTTCGCCCCGCTGTGCCAAGGAGCGGACCGACTGGGCGTGCTCGCGGTGACGCTGCGCCCGGACCCGGACCCGGACCCGGATGCCGGGCAGCAGGGCGACGGGGCCGCGGCCGAGGACTCGGGTGCGCCCCCTTCGTGGATCGAGACACTCGCGACAGTGGTCGCAGACCTGGTCGTGGCCAAGGCGGCCTGCTCGGACACGCTCGTGAACGTGCGACGGTCCGCTGAGCTCGAGCTGGCGGCCGAGATCCAGTGGGGTCTCCTACCTCCCCTGACCTTCGGTTCGGAGGCCGTGACGATCGCCGCGTCCCTCGAGCCCGCCTACGAGGTGGCCGGGGACTCGGTGGACTACGCGGTCGAGGAGCACCTGGCTCGTTTCGCGGTCTTCGACGGAATGGGCCACGGGCTCCGCAGCGCCCAGCTGGCCGCCCTGACCGTGGCGGCCTACCGCAACAACCGCCGCGGGGGGCGCACCCTCGTGGAGACGGCGTGCTCGATCGACGCGTCCGTCGAGCTGGGGTTCGCGGGGGAGTCCTTCGCCACCGGCATCCTCGCTGAGCTGCACGTGGACACCGGTCACCTGGAGTGGGTCAACGCAGGCCACCCCGAGCCGCTGCTGCTGCGCCACGGCCGCCACGTCAAGACGCTCTCGTGCGAGTCCGGGCTGCCCTTCGGCCTGGGCCTGCAGGGCGGCCGCGACTATCCTCTCGGCCACGACCAGCTCGAACCCGGTGACCGGGTGCTGCTCTTCACCGACGGCGTGGTCGAGGCCAGGTCTCCCTCCGGGGACCAGTTCGGGGTGGAGCGACTGGTGGACCTGCTCTCCCGCACGATGGCCGACAACCTCACCGCCGCCGAGTCGATGCGTCGGGTCAGCCGCGCCCTGCTCGAGCACCAAGAGGCTCGCCTGACCGACGACGCCACCATGCTGCTCCTGGAGTGGTCGCCGCAGCGCGCAGGAGCAGGCCCGGAAGATTCCTGACGGCGAGGTGTCGCATCGGGGGGTTCGCGTTCGTGGAGGAGGTGAGGGCACGGCATACGGTCGGGCCCACCCGAGGAGCGAAGGAGCACGACCATGACGCAGTACCTGATGTCGGTGTGGCACCACGAGGACGACGCCACCCCCGCTGAGGAGGAGACGCAGGAGATGTATGCCGCGGTGGGCGCCTACAACGAGCGGCTCCAGGAGCGCGGGGCGTGGGTCTTCGCCGGGGGGCTCCATGCGCCGAGCACCGCCACCGTGGTCGACGGAACCGGCACTGACGTGGTGATGACCGATGGTCCGTACACCGAGGCCAAGGAGCAGATGGGCGGCTTCTGGGTGATTCAGGCTCCCGACCTCGACGCAGCCCTGGCGCTCGCCGCAGAGGGCTCGGCCGCGTGCCGCGGAAGGGTCGAGGTCCGCCCCTTCCAGGAATAGTGGGTGAGGTGATCCGGCCGGTGGGACAGCCTGTGGTCGAGGACGTCTACCGTGCGGAGTTCGGCCGGGTGGTCGCTGGGTTGGCGGCGCGGTTCGGCGACCTCGACCTCGCTGAGGAGATGACCCAGGAAGCCTTCGTCGAG
>JBDTDY010000171.1:0-4952 GCA_039922835.1 Ornithinibacter sp. | reverse complement strand
CGGTCCAGGCCATCAACATCCTCACGGGCAACCTGGACCGCCCGGGCGGGACCATGTTCACCACTCCTGCAGTCGACCTCGTCGGCCGCGACCTCGTCTCCCCCGGAGGTTTCGGGCGGCGGCGCTCGCGAGTGCGAGGGCTTCCCGGGTTCGGTGGCGAGCTGCCGGTGGCGGCTCTCTTCGAGGAGATTGCGACACCGGGGGAGGGGCAGGTGCGCGCGCTGCTGACGATTGCCGGCAACCCGGCATCCTCGACCCCCGCCGGACACTCCTTGTCCGAGGCGCTGGAGGGACTCGACGCGATGGTGGCGGTCGACTTCTATGTCAACGAGACGACCCGGCACGCCGACGTCATCCTGCCTCCGACCGACCCGCTGGAACGGGACCACTACGACCTCGTCTTCCACACCCTGGCCGTGCGTGACACTTCGCGGTGGTCGAGTGCGCTGTTCCCGAAGCCGACTGGGGCACGGCACGACTGGGAGATCGCCCGTGACCTGGGCCTCGCCGTGCAGCGCGAGCGTGGGGCCGGGTGGCGGGCACGCCTGTCGAAGGCGAATGCGAGCGCCGAGGCACGGTTGCGCGTCTCGCCACGTCGTCAGCTCGACGCACTGCTCCGCACCTCCGGAACCGGGCTCAGCGTGAGGCGCCTGTCGCGGATGCCCGCCGGAGCCGACCACGGGCCGCTGACGTCGCGACTTCCCGCGCGGTTGCGCACCGCCGACAGACGCATCGACCTCGCGGCGGAGGTGGCGCTGGCCGACGTGCCACGGCTCATCGCGGCGATGGAGGAGTCGATCTCGGCCCGAGGTCCAGACGATGGTCGGCTGCTGCTGATCGGGCGTCGTCACCAGCGGGACAACAACTCGTGGCTGCACAACACCCCCCGGCTCACCCGTGGCCGCCCCCGGCATGCGCTGCTCATGCACCCCGACGACCTGGCCGAACGCGGCATCCCCGACGGCTCATCGGTGACGGTGCGATCGGCCGCCGGAGCAGTGACCGTCGAAGTCACCGCGAGTGAGGACGTCATGTTGGGGGTGGTCTCGCTGCCGCACGGCTACGGCCACCGGGCCGACGGCATCCGGATGCGCCACGCGGCCGAGCTGCCCGGTGTGTCGATCAACGACTTGACCGATCCGGCTGTGGTCGAAGGGATCTCGGGCAATGCCGTGCTCAATGGCGTGCCGGTCACGGTCGAGCCTGCGGTCACCGTGGTGATGCCGTGACCGCGGATGAAGTGCGAGCTCTGACGCTCGCGATGGTCGACGTCGTCGAGCGAGACCACCACGGGTTCCCGAGCTTCCGCGCCGGGCAGAAGCAGCGGATCTTCGCGACCCTCCCGACCACGGACGTGCTGCGGGTGATGCTCGACGAGGGCGACATCCGCGAGGCCGTCGGCGCAAACACCTGGTGTCGTGAGGGCTGGTGGGGAAGGAGCCTGTCGACAGTGGAGGTCGTGCTGGCCGATGCGGATGCCGGGACCGTCGCCGAGCTCTTGGCTGACGGGCACGCACGAGCACAACGCTGACCCACGACCGTCACCCATGCGCGGAACCCTCAGGTTGCCGCCGCGCACTGCAGGGCGATCGCCAGTCGTTGTTCGGGGTCGTCCAGGTCCAGCTCGACCAGGTCGGCGATCCGGCCCAACCGGTAACGCACGCTGTTGGGGTGCACCCGGAGCACCGAGGCCGCACGCTTCTGCTGCCCCCAGTGCGAGACGACGGCTGCGAGCGTCTGCACCAGGGCCGTGCCGTGCCGGGCGTCGTGCTCGCGCAGAACCTGGAGCGGGCCGGGGAGCGTGCGCGGGTCCACGGCGCCGACCGCCCGTCGTACGGTGACCGCGGCCCAGCCGTCCTCGAAGGAGACCGCTCGTGTCGGGAGATCGGCCGCGGCAACCTCAACGGCCTGCGCGCAGGAGGCGAGAAGTCCCGCGGGTTCGGTGGCCACCGCTCCGGCCGCGACCGACAGGGACGGCTCCCGGCCGACCAGCTCCCGCAGCCATGGCCAGCCGCCGGGTCCGTCTTCGTCGGCGGTCGTGACCGCGAACACCGTTGACCCGACGTCGGCGAGGAGGGCGCCCCGCCAGCCCTGGCGACGGCAGACGGACTCCCACTGGAGCAACCGGGTGGCCGGCGACTGGGTGTTGTCAGGACCGGCCAGGGCGACCGCTCGCCAGGGGCCGCTGCCGAGCCCGGGCACGGTCACGTCGGTCGACCCGAGCAGCAGGGACCGTAGCCGCTCGGTCACCAGCTGCCGGGTGAAGTTGGCCTCTGCGCGCAGCCGCAACAGGTGCAGGGCGAGCACGTCTGCAGCCATCTCGAGGTCGCGCAACCGGCGGCCGGTGACGGGCTCGTCCACGACGGCCCAGATGGATCCGAGCCAGTCGCTGCCCGCACGAACGGGGACGACGAACCGCGGCAGCACCCCGCCCGGTCCCTCCGGCACGAAGATCGGGTCGTCGGACCGGGCCAGCTTGCGATACACACCAAGGGCCCGGAAGTGGGCCATCACCGGAGCCGGCACCTTGCGACCCACGATCGTCGACAGCCGGGCCGGATCAACTCGTTCCTGACCCGTCGAGTAGGACAACACCTGCGAGCGGGCGTCCTCGATGGTGACGGGGGCCCCGATGATGGCGCTGACCGCGTCAGCCATCGCGAACAGGTCCGTGTAGACGTCGTCGTCGTGCGGCGCGTGACCTCGTGGCAGCACTGCCCGGTCCAGGCTGCCCCGGATCAGCCAGATCGCGTGCGACCACGCCACCCCTGGTTGCAGGCCGAGCATCGTGACGTCGTGGCGGCGGCAGGCGTCGAGCACCACCTGCTGTCCGGCGAGCGGCAGCCTCGCCACCAGGCCGGCGCCGTCCGCGGCCCGGGTCACCAGCTCTGCGAGCCGGTCGGCGTCGGTGACCCCGATGGCCAGCACCAGGTCACCCGTTTCGACGTCGGCCCCGGGATCGGTGTCGGCGAACTCGACGTCCGAGACGGCTCGCGGCGCCCCGACGTAGGACACCTCGATGAGGGCACCCGCCACCGCGGCGCTCAGACCCTCCGCGGTGACCATCTCCTCATTGTGGCACCAGCACAAGTGAAAGGATATTCCTTGTGGGCACAGCACAGGGTCTTGGCCCGCCGAATGCATCAGGATCGGTGTATCGCCGTCCCTTCAGGAGCCCCCATGAGCCAGTCAGTCCCCGCGCCCTCGTCCGAGCGCCCACAGCGGGTTGCCATCGTCGGAGCCGGCATGGTCGGCCTGTCGACCGCATGGTTCCTGCAGGAGCACGGCGTCGAGGTGACGGTCTTCGACCGCAGCCACGTTGCGGCTGGCGCCTCCTGGGGGAACGCAGGCTGGCTCACTCCCGGGATCGCCACGCCCCTGCCCGAGCCGGCCGTGCTCAAGTACGGCGTCAAGGCGGTGCTCAGCCCGTCCTCGCCGGTCTACGTCCCACCCACGACCAACCGCAGCCTGCTGCGCTTCATGATGGGCTTCGCCCGGCACAGCACCGCAGCCGGGTGGAAGCGGGCGATGGGGTCGCTGGTGCCGGTCAACCGGATGGCGCTGGAGTCCTTCGACGCCCTCCACGACGGTGGGGTCGCGGCGCCGACCTACCCGGCCACGCCGTTCCTCGCGGCATACCGCACCGCCGAGGAGCGCACGGTGCTGCTCGAGGAGATCTCGCACATCCACGAGGCCGGCCAGGGCATCGACTTCGACGTGCTGACCGGGGCCGAGGCGCGAGCCGAGGAGCCGTCGCTCTCGGGGGAGATCGGCGCGGCGATCCGGCTGCACGGCCAGCGCTTCATCAACCCGGGCGAGTTCGTGAACTCCCTGGCCGACTCGGTCCGCGAGCGCGGAGGCAAGATCGAGGAGGGTGCCGACGTCGCGCACGTCGACACCGCGCCCGGCCGGGCGACCGTCATCCTCGCCAACGGCTCGCGGGAGGACTTCGACACGGTGGTGCTCGCCACCGGCACGTGGCTCAACAAGCTGGCCCGGCAGTACGGCATCCGCCTCGTCGTGCAGGCCGGTCGCGGTTACAGCTTCAGCGTCCCGGTCGAGCACCTGCCCTCCGGCCCCATCTACTTCCCGCAGGAGCGGGTGGCCTGCACCCCGCTCGGCGACCGGCTGCGTGTCGCCGGGATGATGGAGTTCCGCTCACCCTCGGCGCCGCTGGACCAACGTCGGATCAAGGCGATCGTCACTGCGGCCCGGCCACTGCTGCGCGGCGTCGACCTCGACCAGCGCCAGGACGACTGGGTCGGCTCGCGTCCGTGCACCCGCGACGGCCTCCCCCTGATCGGCGCCACCACCTCCTCGCAGGTCTACGTCGCCGGCGGTCACGGCATGTGGGGCATCACGCTGGGCCCGGTCACCGGCAGGCTGCTGGCCGAGCAGATCGTGACCGGCCGGGCACCTGCCGAGCTGGCGCCGTTCAACCCGTTGCGCTGACCTCCTGACCTGCTCCGCCGACGACAGGATGCAGGAGGGGAGCCGCGACCGTCACCCCCGCACGAGTGCGTCCAGCGCCCCCACGCAGTGCTCGACCAGGGCTTCGTGACCTCGATCGCGCTCGTCGGTGTCGAGGGCGGCCCACTGGAGGGCGCGGTCCTCGAGGTAGGCGACCCACCCGTGCACGGCCGGCCGCGCGGCATCCGGGATGCCGGTGGCGGCGGCCACGAGCCCGGTCACGTGCTCACGCACCCCCTGGACCCCTGCATCGCCGGCGGCCTGCGCGATCGGGGCCTGGCCGAGGACCAGCGCGACATAGGTCTCACGCCGCCTGGCCACCTGGTCGAGGAACCTCTCGACGACCTGCCGTACCGCCACCTCGCCGACCGCGCCGGGGTCGGGGGAGACGGTGCGCCCGACCCGGCGCCGCGCCGCCTCGACGACGGCGCGGTGGTAGTCGGTCTTGGTGGGAAAGTAGTGGAAGAGCAGCCCGCGCGACA
>JBDTDY010000170.1:0-2794 GCA_039922835.1 Ornithinibacter sp. | reverse complement strand
GGCCTCCGGCTCGCTCCCCCAACCGCGCGACACGGCACGGCGCTCGAGCTCCATCGTGTCCACGGTGACGCACGGCATCGCTGCCCCCCAGAGGCGCAGGCACGCAGCCCCGAGGAAACCGGTCTCGATCCTCACGTGGTGGGCGAGCAGCACCCGCCCCCGCAGTGCGTCGAGCACCACCGCCACCACCTCGTCGATCGGCACTCCCGCCGCGAGGTCGTCATCCGTCAGCCCGTGGACGACGGCGCTCTGCCCCACCCCGCGAGCACCCGCCGCGCCGGCCACCACGAGCCGTCGGGCGCTGCCCAGCCGCACCTCGTCACCGTCGACGGCAACCAGGCCCACGGACAGCAGGGAATCCGAGCGCGGGTCCAGGCCGGTGGTCTCGATGTCGAGGGCCAGCAGCCCCAACTCGCCCAGGGGAACATCTCGTGGCGGGACGGGCGTCGAGAGATAGTCGCGCAGCGGTCCCGGCACGGAGCGGCGCAGCGCCCGGACCCTCGCTCGGGCCCCACGGTCACCGAGCAGTGACGGGGTCACGAGATGTACTGCAGCGGATGCCGCTGAGCCAGCGCGCCCTGGGCGGAGCGCACGATGGCAAAGGCCTCGCGAAGGTGCCGCTTGTCGAAGCTGGACAACTGAGCGGGCGAGACGAAGTTGTCGATCGGGATGCCGTGGTGCACCTGGCTGCCCTGGTGCCGGAGGCGCACGTAGGAGATGAACTCGAACGCATCGCGAAGGTCGCGCCCGCGGTCCTCGCCCAGCACCCCGGCATCCACCGCGTCCTGGATGCGGGCCCGGGTGTTGACGGCGGGACTTCCGATCGAGAGCGCGTGCACCCGTGCCAGCTCGACGACGGCGCCGATGCCACCGCGCTTGATGTCCAGGGTGTCCCGGTGCTCGCCGTGGCGCTCCAGCACGAACCCTCGAAAGAAGCCGAGTGGTGGCTCGTTGCCCACCGCCTGCTTCGCCAGGTGGGCGAGGAAGCGACCCGAGCGCGGGGTGGCAGCCAGCACGTGGTCGCGCAGGCGGGCGTGCAGGTCGACGTCGCCGTGCACGGGGCGCATGTCGAAGAAGATGCTGGCGTCCAGGACGGCCTCGGGCACGGGCTCGGCGAGCCACGTCGAGAACTCACGACGCCACTGCGCCACCGTGCGCCGCAGGCGTGGGTTGGTCGCCATGACGTCACCGGCGCAGCGCGGGTAGCCGCACTCGACCAGGCCCGAGGTGACCTGCTCGGCGAGCGCGGAGAAGTAGGCGTCGTGCTCCGGCTCCGAGGTGTCATCGAGGATGATCGCGGTGTCCTGGTCGGCGGCGAGCGCCTGCTCCAACCGGGCGCGCGAGCCCAGGGCGACCCAGCAGTAGGGCACGGGAGGCACGCCGAGATCGGCCTCCGCCAGCTCGAGCAACCGGCGCACCACGGCATCCCCCACGGCGGTGACGACGCGCCCGATGTCATCGGCCGAGGCGTCCTGCTCGACGAGGGCGAACGCCACCTGGGGGAGCATCCGTGCGGCCCGGACCACCCCCTCCACCGAGTCCTGGCGCCCGACGTCTCCGGCGAGGTAGACCGGGTTGTCGTGCTCGAGGCGCAGGAGGTCGGTGGCGGTGACGACACCCACCGCACGCTGGTCGCCATCGACGATCGGCAGGTGGTGGATGCGCCGGGCGACCATCTCCAGGAGCACCTCGAACGCCAAGGTGTCGACGGACCCGGTGACCGGAGCGCTGGTCATCACCTGTGTCACGGATGAGGTCGGCGCCCGACCTGCCGCGAGCACACGGGTGCGGAGATCTCGATCAGTGAGGATCCCGACGAGCCGGTCCCCCTCGAGCACGAGCAGTGAGGACACCCGGTGCTCCGACATGGCGACGGCGGCCTCGTGGACGGTCGCTGTGCTGGGCACGGAGACCGGGGACCGCGTGATCAGGTCGCTGACCCGGGTCTTGAGGATCGCGCTCCCACTCGTGGACACCTGGAGCGAGGCGACGGCGCTGCTCATCAGGTGCTGCCGCTGGGCGGTGAAGAAGGCGTCCACGTCGGGGTGGTCGACGCGCAGGTCAGCCACGACCTTGCGCGGCACGAGGATGACCAGGCAGTCCTCGATGGCCGTCACCCCGAACGGTGAGGGCCCCCCGGTGCTCAACGAGACCGTCCCATAGGTGGCGCCGGCCGCACCGCGGTCCACGAGCGCGCCGTTCTCGTCGCGCACCTCGGCGGCCCCCGACCTGAGCATGACGAGGTGGTTCACGACCTCTCCCCGCGAGATCAGCACCGACCCCCGCCGGTGGTAGCGGAGCGTGAGCTGGGGGGTCAACCGGTCGAGCTCCGCCGTGCTCAGGCTGTCGAACGGCTCGTGGAGGACGAGGAAGTCACGAATCTCGGCCAGTTCGACGTCCACGCCCATGACCGGATCATCGCAGCCCAGTGCCCACTGTGGAACGCGTCGTCGGCGCCGAGGCGACCGGCGCACCGATTCCACGACGAGCGGCGGTTCCTGCAGGTCAGCCTCGCGTCAAGGCTCACGAAAGGTGCGACGACAAACCCCCGTGCGTCCTCCTCGACTGGTCAACTGAGACCTCGTGGCGCCATCGGGTGCCGCACGCAGCGAAAGGTGTGGACATGAGCCAGTCTTCGATGGAGGACCTTCCCGGCACCGACGACCTCGGCACGAGCGAGGGCCCGGCCGACAGCGGCGCCTCCGAAGCCGCAACCCCCGGCGAGCACGACGGCGGAGCCGACGGCGGAGCATCCCAGGACACCGAGGGCCCGGCCGACAGCGGCGCCTCCGAA
>JBDTDY010000169.1:0-3531 GCA_039922835.1 Ornithinibacter sp. | reverse complement strand
GGCGCCTCCTGGCCCTGGAACTTGTCGACCGTGCCGACCCGCACGACCCCGAATCCGGCCGTCGCGAGCTCTCGGCGGATCAGGTTGACCTGAGCGTTGTAGGGGGCCACGACGAGAAAGTCGGTCTCGGCCAGGGCGCGTGGGCCCGTCGACCCGCTGGGGTCGGTCCAGCGGGCACCGAGGTGGGCTCTGACCTGCTCGACGACTGCACGGGCCTCCTCGATCGACTCGGTGCGGTTGTCGCGGTGGCGAACCTCTACGACCGAGACTCCGGGACCGACCCCCTCGAGGTGGCGCGCGTCGGCGACCTCATCGGCCTGCAGACGCCCGTCGTAGGCCAGTCGCGACACCCTGGCGCAGAGGGTGCCGTGCATCCGAAAGCTCCGCTCGAGGAAGTATCCGAGCTCGACCGGGATCGTGTCGTGACCCGCCATCAACCAGCCGAGCGCTGAGGTGTCGACGGGCTCGCCGTGCGTGCCCTGGCTGACCTGGGGCAGCTGCTGCGGGTCGCCGAGCAGCAGCAGCCGCTTGGCGCCGAGCGACACCCCGATGGTCGGAGCCAGCGCGAACTGCCCGGCCTCGTCGATGACGAGCAGGTCGAGCGGGCCGGCCTCGAGGACCTTCCTGCTCGTGAAGGTCCAGGCGGTGCCACCGAGAACACAGCCGGTGCCGGCATGGTCGACGAGGTGAGACTCGGGCTTCGTGACCTCCGTCCACACCGGATCCCCGCGGCGGGACTCCTTCTTGCCGACGAGAGCCGGGTCGAGGCCGGCACCGACCACAGAGTCGAGCAGGTGCTCGACGGTCGCGTGCGACTGGGCGACGACGCCGACCCTCCAACCGTGCGACTCGACCAGCTCCTTGATGACCCGCGCGCCGGTCCAGGTCTTGCCGCTCCCCGGAGGTCCCTGCACCGCGACGTAGGACGACTCCATGTTCAGCAGCGCCGCAACGACGTCATGGACGTTGCCGCCGGACCGGGGCAGCGGCCCACCGTCACTGAGCCTCGGAGCCCGGCGGCCCAGCACGTCGATGGCGGCGCTTTGGGGCAGGGAACTGGTGGCGGCGGCCGCGGCCGCGACGTCGCGAACGGCATCCTCGATCGACGCGGAGCTCGGCGGCATGCCGGGTGCCAGCGCCACCGGCAGGCCGGGCCCGATCTGATCGGGCTTGGCCGTCTCCGTGACGGTCAGGACGCGGGCGTCGGTCGGGTCGAGCTCGATCTGGGCTTTCGCCCAGCCGAGCAGACACCGCTCCGGGACCTGCACGTAACCCGGCCCGTCGTCGGCGTCGTAGACGGTGGTGCACTCCGTGCCGGGCGTGCTCCCCGGCCCCCAGTCACCCACGAGCCGGGTCGCCCGGCGCAGGTTGCGCTGTCGCCCTTCCTTGGCCCAGTCGGAGACGACCTCGGCCGACTTCACCCGGAAGATGTCGCGTATCGGAAACCAGTCCTCGACCCGGTGCTGCAGGCGCTCGAAGTGGCTCCACCAGAAGGGACGCTGCTCACGGCGGAAGTAGCCCATCGCCGACGCGAGCATCGCGTAGATCTGCTCGTCGGGGGTGCGATCGGCCCGCAGCGCCGGGCCTGAACGCTGCACGAGCTCACGATGCGTGACGTCGTGCTCCAGGTCTGCCTTGGCGCTGCCCTCGAGCACGTCGGAGTCGGCCGATTGGTTCGTGTCGGCCGCCGCGCCCACGGTGGTCAGGGCGAGGTCCCCGGACCGACGGTCAAGCAGCCAGTCCCGCAGCCGGAGCGTGGACAGGCAGTCGTACTCGTTGTACTCAGCGAGCGCCGCCAGCCTCGCGTTGGCCTCGTGGTCGTCGACCTCTGCCAGCAGGCGATAGTCGTGGTACTCGACGATCGAGGCGTCGCCCGCCTGCACGTCGCCCGTGCGGAGCTGGCCGCCCATGTAGAGGGGCTCGAGCTTCTTAATGCTGTACGAGGGCTGCGACACCCTGATCGCGCCTCGAACCGTGGCGTAGAGGTCGACGAAGACTCCTGCTCGCAGCAGATCGTCGAGCTCCCGCTCGCGTGTCTCGTAGCGAGCCGCCAGCCGCTTGAGAGCAGTCGTCTCGTAGGGCGCGTAGTGGTAGACGTGCATGCCCGGATGCGACGAGCGACGAGCGACGACGACGTCAAGGAACTGGGCGAGGGCCACGGCCTCCTGCCCGGAGTCGTGGGCCCAGAGAGCATGAAACTCGCCCCGGCTCGCCGCGGGGTCGGCCGCCTGCTGCGACGAGGACGCCGGCTCGAGGTAGCCCCAGAGGTACTCGAGGCCCCACCGGTCGAGGTCTCCCTCGTTGTAGAGGGGATCGCCCTCGAAGTCGAAGAAGAGGTCACCGGGCGAGGGCGTCGGGAGGGTGGCGAGAGTCTCCGCGGCCTGGGCGCGCAGCTCCCAGGAGACGGTCGGCGCCCCATCGTCTCGCAGCGGAGCGCGCAGCTGCTCGAGCTGGAGTCGGGCCTGGGCTCGCAGGTTCTCGAACGTGGGGGTGGACAAGCCGTCTGGCGCGTCCGCCAGCTGCACGAGTTCGGTGACCGTGTGCACCCCAACCTCGCGAAGCCGTTTGCGCTGGTCGACCCGCAGGCCGGCGACGAGGATGACGTCCTCGGTGGCCTTGGCCTGCGCCGCGCACTCGCTGCACCGCCCACAGGCCAGGTAGCGGTCGTCTCCCCACCCAACCGGTCCGTCGGCGGCGTGGTGCTCGGCCAGCAGGGTGCGGAGCCGCTCGCGGCGGTCGCAGAAGACCGGCATGACCTCGGCGACGGGGAAGGACTCGGTGCGGCCGTTGCCGAGCAGCAGCTCACAGGTGGGTGCCACGGCAATGCCCGCACGCTGCAGTTGGTCGACGTAGGCGCCGAGCTGCAGGAGCGCCTTGGGCCGCGCCTGCCGCGCGAGCTTGGCGTCGGCCACGACCCAGCCCTCGCCGGTGCGTCGGATGAAGTCGGCGTAGCCGTGGAACTCACCGTCGTAGAACCCGGCCTGGAAGACGACGTGGGCATCGGCCGCGAAGGCCTCGAGCGTCGCGGCGTGCAGGTCCCGGAGGGCGGGCTCCTGCGTCCTCGCGCGTGCGAGTCTCACGACCCGCTGGGCGGGGTCGGCCAACAGGGCCTCGAGGATGCGAGCCTCGTGAGCGTCGCCGAGGCGGGCGATGTGCTGCATCAGCGGGTCGACGTCGACGACGCGCTCGGCGCGGCCGAGCTTCGCGTCGAGCCGGCGCAGCAGCGCGAACTCGCACTCGGAGGCGGCCGTGAGGTCAGATGCGCTCCAGCAGATCGTCTCCTTCAACAGGAACATGATGATCTCCTTTCCTCTGTCGTTGTATGGCGTGTGTGGTGGCGTGGCAGGTGTGGTGGTGTGGCGAGGCTGCCCTTCAGGGGGGCGCCGCTGGTTGCTGCTGCGCCCCCTCGGGTGCCGGCCGCTCTTGTCTGGGTCGATCATCTCGGAGAGGTCTGACACGGATGCCCGCCAGGAGCGTTTAGCTCTCGATGGGCGACCGGACGCGGGAGACGCGACCGTCGTGCTGACCGGA
>JBDTDY010000168.1:0-4372 GCA_039922835.1 Ornithinibacter sp. | reverse complement strand
ATCACCGGAAGATCCCTCACCGAAACCTCGGACATCGCCCAACTGTGGCTCGCGCTCCAAGCCCACCGCCAACTCGCCGGACACCGCTGACGGGGGCTGTCGGCGACCAGAGCCTTCGCGTCGCCCGTAATTGTCGGCTCTACCACCCCCGGACTCAACCCCGGGACGGCGACCCACGACAACTTGCGAGTAAGGTCCCGGCCCCAGAACCGGACATCTCCATACTCGCTCAAGGTTCACGAGACAGGCTGGACAGATGGCCGTTGGTCGCGAGATCGCGCTTCAGGCCTGTCTCGTGAAGTCGTCTTGCCGTGAACTGGCTCAGGGTCTCACGCGAGGTCGGCATAGACCGCGCGCCTGGGAGATCCTAAGCGCCTCCGTGGGCCCTCGCGGCGATGAACCAGAGCGGATGAACCGGGGTAGACAGCATGTACACGGTCGTCCACGATGGACAAGCGACAGCGCTTGCCCGACCGCCGACTGGCGCCCCCAACGCCACCCTCGCAAGGAGACCTCGTGAGCGTCCCTACAACATCCGCCGGCCATGTCATCGTGCGTTCCCTGGCGGCGCACGGGGTGCCCCGGGTCTTCTGTGTGCCCGGTGAGAGCTACCTCGATGTGCTCGACGGGCTGCACGACTCGGCGATACAGACCGTCATCTGCCGGCACGAGGGCGGGGCGGCCTATATGGCTGAGGCCGAAGGAAAGATGTCCGAGGTTCCCGGGGTGGCGATGGTGACCCGCGGGCCCGGAGCCGCCAACGCCTTCGTAGCGGTCCACACCGCATGGCAGGATGCCACCGCGATGGTCCTGTTCGTCGGGCTGGTTCCGATCGCGGACCGTGATCGGGAGTCCTTCCAAGAGTTCGACATCCATGGGTGGTTCGGGACCACCGCGAAACGGGTTCTCGTCCTGGACGAGGCCGATCGGGCGTCCGAGGTCGTCGCCGAGGCGTTCTTCGCCGCGAGTAGCGGGCGGCCGGGACCGGTCGTCGTGGGGCTGCCGGAGGACGTCATCACCCGCGAGGTGTCAGGCGCCGTGCACCCGGTGCTGAGGGCCGCGAGCGGAGGTGTCTCCCGCGTCGACGCCTCGGTGCTGGGCGCGGCGCTGGCCCGCGCCGAGCGGCCGCTGTTCGTCACTGGTGGCAATGACTGGACCCAGGAGTCGGCCACCGCGCTGGCCCGGTGGCTCGAGGACCGGGACCTGCCGGCTGCCACCGACTGGCGGGCCAACGGGGTGGTGTCGTCCGATTCGCCGTGCTACGTCGGCGCCCTCGGCTACGGACGCGCCGACGAGCTCGCCGCGATGCTCGAGGAGGCCGACCTCGTGGTCACGGTCGGCACGGTCCTCGGGGACGTGCTCACCGACGGTTACACGCTCCGGCAGGACCTCGGGGCGACCAACATCCTCGTCAACATCGACACCTCCCTGCGCGGCCGGTCGGGAGCGGTGACCCATCAGGTGCTCGCCAGGCCCGCGGCCTTCGTCGCCGGACTGGACGAGCTCGACGTGCCGGCGCGCGCGCAGTGGCGCGCCTGGCGTGAGCGCGGCCGCCTCGCGCAGGAGCGCTACGCCGCGCTGCCGGACGCGGCGCCCGGAGACGGCCCGGCGGCGATGGACACGCTGATGGCCCACTTGGTGCCTGCACTGCCGACCGACGCGGTGGTGACGTTCGGGGCCGGCAACCACGCGCTGTGGGCGCAACGGTACTTCCCGACCCGTGACTACGGCTCGCTGCTCAGCACCCGCAACGGCTCGATGGGCTACAGCGTGCCTTCCGGGGTTGCGGCCAGCCTGCACCATCCGGATCGCACGGTGGTCTCGATCGCGGGCGACGGCGAGTTCATGATGAACGCCAACGAGCTGGCTACAGCCGCCCAGTACGGCGCCGCGCCGCTGGTGATCGTCATGGACAACGGCCAGTTCGGCACCATCCGGGCGCACCAGGAGGTGCACTACCCGGGTCGGGTCAGCGGCACCCGGTTGGACAACCCTGACTTTGCGGCAATCGGCTCCGGCTGCGGCGCACACGGAGAGCGGGTCACCCGCGACCGCGACATCCCCGCTGCCCTCAAGCGGGCGCTCGATGCGATCGCGGCAGGTCGTCCCGCCGTCCTGCACCTTGTCGTCGACCCGGCCGTGCTGATCCCGTAGTTCTGGATGAGGCCCGGAAGGGCTAACGGCCCGTCTTGGATTCTCCTGATGCGGCAACGATGTTGGCCAAGGCACAGGTACTTCTGAGTGGCCGTGCGGTGCCTGGCTGAACACCCTTACAGGTCCGCAAGGCGTCTCCATGCTGGCCGTGCAGAACAGGGGCGCAGCTTCACCGTCGACACGCCGACTGCCGGCGGGACCGATCTACCTGCCAGGGGCTAGTTGAGCGTGCACGCCGTACCAGGACGCGTGGCGCGTGACCGGCACGATGGAGCTCGACGACGTCGAGGCGCCCGCATCGCCGGGACGCATTGAGCCGATCTCCGTGGGGTAGAACCCGTTCTACCGGGGTCGACATGCGGACCCGCGGCGACGAATGGGTCGGCGCCCGCCCGATCAACGCCCGACGGGCTCCTGCTCATCGGGACCGCCCGTACCCCCAGGCGTCTACCTCGAGGGCGGCCACGGCATGTGGGGCGTCACAGACCGCCTACGGGGCAACTGCTGGCTCCACCATCGTCGAGTGCCGGAAGGCGCCCGCACTCGGAGCTTGAATCCGCCCGGGTGGGTTGTGTCGGCGCTGCGCTTTTCCCTGTGCGTCAGGATCGGGCGAGACGCGGTGATGTCGCTCTCGTACAGTCCGTCGAGCTAGCTCCTACCCGGACGCAACAAGTGCGCTGGATACCGAGCCTCCAGTTGGCGGCGTATCCATGCCGGTCTGTTGCTGCTGGGGGCTCACTAGGAACCGATCATTTCCTCCTCAGGGGAGATCTTCGGCGCCACATAACCAGAGGCCGCGGTGATCAGTGCGATGACGATCAACAACAAGGCCGGCGCCCACGACTTTTCGCCACTGAGCACGAGCAATGCGGTCGCTATGAGCGGGACGAAACCGCTGACGACGCTGGCGACGTTGGCCGAGATCGCTACGCCGCTGTAACGAAGTCGGACGGGGAAGAGCTCGGTCAGCAAAGCTCCGGAGGCGGCATACGGGATCGACAGGCACGCTATCCCGACGACGATCCCCAGGATCACCAACCACGAGTTCTTGGTGTCGACCATCCAGAACACCGGGAAGGCAACGACTGCGGAGAGCAGACTGCCAGCGACGGTCACCGGTCCAGCGCCATACCTCTCGACCATGCGGCCCCCGGCGAGCAGGACCAGGATCTCAATCGCAGCGGCAAGGAGCGTGGCGACCAGGAGCACACTGCGCGGGAGACCCAACGTGCCGACACCGTAGGAGATCATGAAAGTGGTGACCAGGTAGAAGCCGCCGACGCCGAGCAGCGTCGAGCCAGCGCCGACAAGAAGTTGTCGCCATGCGCTGGTCATCACCTGCTTCACGGGCGCGGCCGCGAGGTCGTGCTCTTCCATCAATTTGGCGAAGAGCGGGGACTCTTCAACCCGCCGGCGCAGCCAGATGGCGACGTAGAGCAACGGGAAGGCGACAAGAAACGGGATTCGCCATCCCCAGGAGTCGAAACTGTCGCTGGGGAGCAGACCGACGAGCAGGAACCCTCCGGAGGACAGGAGGGTTCCGACCGGGGAGCCAAGTTGGGGCATCGCCGCATAACGACCCCGTTGTCCCTCGGGCGCATGCTCCACGGCAAGGGTTACCGCGCCGCCCCACTCACCACCAACAGCTACACCCTGAACGATCCGCAGCAGGGTGAGAAGAATGGGGGCTGTGATGCCGATAGAGAAGTACGTCGGCAGCAGGCCGATGAAACCGGTCACCACCCCGATCATCGTCACGGTGATGATCAGACATTTCTTGCGGCCAATGCGGTCACCGAGGTGACCGAAGATCACCGCGCCGACCGGTCTAGCGACGAACCCCACGGCGAAGGACGCGAATGCCGCCAGCGTCGAGAGCAGCGGATTGTCTGTAACGAAATACAGTCGATTGAAAACCAGGGAGGCGGCAGTGCCATAGAGAAAGTAGTCGTACCATTCGAGCGCCGTTCCGACGAAGGCCCCGAATGCGACTTTGCGGGCCTCTGCCTCGAGGTCCTTCACTGGAAGGTCTGGTGAGTGGCTCATGTCTTCCTCCTATAACCATGCGCGTTCAGGCGCACTCCCGTTTGGTCAAGAATGCCCTTGAGTGAGCGGGCGTTGGCCCGGCGTGTTCAACGCTGGAGTTTCTGCGCCTGCGTCCGCACGTGTAGCCGTGGCGTGGCCGGGCTTCACGTTAAGCCTGGCGGCGCCGTGCACA
>JBDTDY010000167.1:0-5150 GCA_039922835.1 Ornithinibacter sp. | reverse complement strand
CGACCGAGGAGGGGTGGACCACCACGTGCTCACCACCGTGCTCGCGCAGCTCGACGCGGAGGAGACCGCGCTCGCGTGGGCAGCCACCCGCAACGCGGCCGTGCGCGACTCCGTCCTGCGGCCCCCGGACGTCGTCACCGGCTCGTGCGAGCACCTCACCGACGTCGGCGAGCCGGTCCCACCCGAGACGCTCGGGGAGTGCCCGTCCTGCGTGGCCGAGGGGCTGACCTGGGTGCACCTGCGGGCATGCCTGGCCTGCGGCGCGGTCGGCTGCTGCGACTCCTCGGTGGGTGCGCACGCCCACAAGCACTTCGAGCAGAGCGCGCACCCGGTGATGCGGAGCATCGAGCCGGGTGAGGCGTGGCGCTGGTGCTTCGTCGACGAGGTGCTCGGCTAGCTCGCGGCCAGCTTCCGTCAGCTCGTGCTGAGGTCGCCGTAGGTGCTGCGCGCCTTCTCCAGTGCGCTCACGTAGCCGGCACGCTCGTATGCCGTCTGGTCCACCCCCACGGGCACGGCGAGGCGCCCCCGCAGCTCCTCCACCGAGCTGAAACCCTTCCGCCCCATCCAGTCCTCGAGGCCGGTGAGGAGCACCTCGACGTGACCGAGCCCGTGCCGCAGCAGCGCGGACGCCGTCATCACGACGTCGGCACCGACGAGGAGGTAGGACGCGACGTCCAGCGGCCCCTCCACCCCGGTCGTCGCGGCGAGGGATGCCGTGACGTGGCCACTGAGGATCGCGATCCAGGTGCGCGGCAGGCGCGCCTCGCCCGGCGAGGAGAGGCTCACCTCCGTGATGACCGTCAAGGTCTCGGGGTCGACGTCGGGCTGGAGGAAGCGGTTGAAGAGCACGAGCCCGTCGGCGCCGGCACGGTCGAGGCGCATCGCCATCTCGCCGGTCGAGCTGAAGTGCGGGCTGAGCTTCACGGCCACAGGCACCGAGACGGCGTCCTTGACCTGGTGCAGGATCTCGACGTGGCGGTCCTCGACGTCGCGCCCGCTGGTGTGCGGGTCGCCCGGCACGAGGTAGACGTTCAGCTCCACGGCGGCAGCACCGGCATCCTGCATCGACCGCGCGAAACCGGCCCAGCCGCCGGGGCTGCTGCCGTTCAGGCTGCCGATCACCGGCACGTCGACCGCACGGGCCGACTGCTCCAGCAGCCGAAGGTAGCGGGTCGCGCCACCGGGCTCTGCCGTCGGCACGGAAGGGAACCACGTCTGCGCCTCGCCGAACGAGTTCTCGTGCACCTCGGTGACCATGAGGTCGTGCAGCTGCTCTCGGTTCACCTGCTCCTCGAAGAGGGAGTAGAGGACGACCGCGCCCAGGCCCGACCCGGCGAGCGCCCTCACCCGGTCCACCCCCTGCGAGAGCGGAGAGGCGCTCGCGACCAACGGGTTGCGCAGGGCCAGGCCGAGATAGCTGGTCGACAGGTCCGTCATCAGGTCCTCCTCGGGTCCGCGGCGAAACGGTGGGCACCACGGGTCGCCATCTCCTCGTAGGTCTGCCACCGCTGGTCGACCGCCTCCTGCGCGAGCCCCAGCAGCCGCTCGGCCTCGGCGGGGTCGGCGTTGCGCAGCATCCGGTAGCGCAGCTCGTTGTAGATGTAGTCCTCCAACGGGATGCGCGGCCGCGGGGAGTCGAGCTGGAACGGGTTTCCACCGCGGGAGCGCACCGCAGGGTCGTACCGCACGAGCGGCCAGTGCCCCGAGGCGACCGCGCGGTACTGCTGATCCAGCCCCTTGCTCATCTCGATGCCGTGGGCGATGCAGTGGCTGTAGGCGATGACGAGCGAGGGTCCGTCGAAGGCCTCGGCCTCGCGGAACGCCGTCAGCGTCTGGTGCGGGTCCGCCCCCATCGCCACCCGGGCCACGTAGACGTTGCCGTAGGCGATCGCCTGCAGGGCGAGGTCCTTCTTCGCCATCGACTTGCCCGCCGCGGCGAACTTCGCCACCGCCCCGACCGGGGTCGCCTTCGATGCCTGGCCGCCGGTGTTGGAGTAGACCTCGGTGTCCAGCACCAGCACGTTGACGTTGCGACCGCTGGCGAGCACGTGGTCCAGGCCACCGGAGCCGATGTCGTAGGCCCACCCGTCACCGCCGACGATCCACACGGTGCGCCGCAGGAGGTGGTCCGCCACGCTGCGCAGGTCCGCGACGACCGGGCCGTCCAGCTCATCGAGCCGTTCGAGCAGCTCGGCGACGCGCTCTCGCTGCGCGGTCAGCTCGAACTCGCGCACCTGACCCGCCTCGAGGATGCTGTCGGCGAGCTCGGTGCCGACCTCTTCGCGCAGCTGCTGCAGACGGGTCCGGGCCAGCGCGGTGTGCAGGTCGGCCGCGAGCCGCAGGCCCAGGCCGAACTCGGCGTTGTCCTCGAACAGCGAGTTCGACCACGCCGGGCCGCGTCCCTGGGCGTTCTTCGTCCACGGGGTCGTCGGCAGGTTGCCGCCGTAGATCGAGGAGCACCCTGTCGCGTTGGCGACGGTGAGCCGCTCCCCGAACAGCTGGGTGAGGACCTTGAGGTAGGGCGTCTCGCCGCACCCCGAGCACGCGCCGGAGAACTCGAACAGCGGCTGGAGGAACTGGGTGCCGCGCACCGTGCCGAAGTCGACCCGGGAGCGGTCGTTGACCGGCAAGGTCTCGAAGAAGGCGATGTTCTGCCGCTCGGGTTCGAGCACCGGGGCCAGCGGAGTGAGGTTGATCGCGCGGCGGGTCGGGTCCTCGGGCGGTGCGACCGGGCACGCCTCGACGCACAGCCCGCACCCGGTGCAGTCCTCGACGTAGACCTGCAGCGTGTAGCGCGACCCGGGCAGCCCGGCCGCGTTCAGCGGCGCTGACCGGAACCCGTCGGGTGCGGCTGCGAGCGCGTCGCCGTCGTAGAACTTCGAGCGGATGACGCTGTGCGGGCAGACAAAGCTGCAGGTGCCGCACTGGATGCAGGAGTCCGCGTCCCAGTCGGCGACGACGTCGGAGATCCGCCGCTTCTCGTATGCCGTGGTGCCGCTCGGGTAGGTGCCGTCGACCGGCAGCGCGCTCACCGGCAGGTCGTCGCCACGACCGGCCATCATCGTGCCGGTCACCGTGCGCACGAACTCCGGTGCTCCGGCGGGCACCACCTCCGGCATCTCACGGGTCGAGGTGCGAGACGTCGGCACCGGCACCTTGTGCAGGGCCGCGAGCGTGGCGTCGACCGCAGCCTCGTTGCGACGCACCACCTCCGAGCCCCGGCGGCCGTAGGTCGCGCGGATGGAATCCTTGACCTTCGCGATCGCGTCCTCGGCGGGCAGCACCCCGGAGATCGCGAAGAAGCAGGTCTGCAGCACCGTGTTGGTGCGGCCGGGCAGGCCGGCATCGCGAGCCACGGCACCGGCATCCACGGCATACACGCGGAGACGCCTGTCGATGATCTGCTGTTGCACGGGGCCGGGCAGGGCGTCCCACACCTCGCCGACGGGCTGCGGCGCGTTGAGCAGCAGGGTTGCCCCGTCCTCAGCGCAGGCGAGCACGTCCACGGTGTCCAGCAGGCCGAGGTGGTGGCACCCGACGAAGCCCGCACGGGTCACGAGGTAGGGCGCGTGGATGGGGTGCGGGCCGAAGCGCAGGTGCGAGACGGTGAGGCCGCCGGACTTCTTGGAGTCGTAGACGAAGTAGGCCTGCGCGTGCACGCTCGGGTCGGTGCCGAGGATCTTGATGGTGTTCTTGTTGGCACCGACGGTGCCGTCGAGGCCCAGCCCGTAGAAGACCGCGCGCAGCGTCTCCGGCTCCTCGATGTCGAGGTGCCGGTCGTAGGGCAGGCTCGTCCACCCCACGTCGTCGGTGATGCCGATGGTGAACCGCCGCTTCGGTTGCGCGATCTCGAGTTCGGTGAAGATGCCCGCGACCATGCCCGGGGTCAGCTCCTTCGACGACAGCCCGTAGCGGCCACCGACGACCAGCGGCAGGTCGGCGCGCTCGCCCTGCTCGTGAGCCTCGGTGAGCACCGAGACCACGTCGAGGAAGAGCGGCTCACCCTGGGACCCCGGCTCCTTGGTGCGGTCGAGCACGGCGACCCGCCGCACCGTTGGCGGCAGCGCCTCGAGAAGCTCCGCCGCAGGGAACGGCCGGTAGAGCCGCACCTGCAGCACCCCGACCCGCTCTCCCCCACCGACGAGGTGGGTGACGGTCTCGCGCACCGTCTCACCGCCGGAGCCCATGATGACGACGACCCGCTCGGCCTCGGGGTGCCCGGTGTACTCCACGACCCGGTAGGCCCGGCCGGTGTGGACCGCGACCTCGTCCATGACGGACTGCACCACCGCCGGCACCCGCGTGTAGAAGGGGTTGACCGTCTCGCGGGCCTGGAAGTAGACGTCCGGGTTCTGGGCAGTGCCGCGCACGAACGGCCGCTCCGGGGTCAAAGCCCTCGAGCGGTGCTCGCGCACGAGGTGCTCGGGCACCACGGCGCGCAGCACGTCGTCGTCGATCAGCTCGACGGAGTTCAGCTCGTGCGAGGTGCGGAAGCCGTCGAAGAAGTGCACGAAGGGCACCCGCGTGCGCAGCGTCGCGGATTGGGCGACGAGCGCGAGGTCGTGCGCCTCCTGCACCGACGCCGAGGAGAGCAGCGCAAAACCCGTCTGTCGCACCGCCATCACGTCGGAGTGGTCGCCGAAGATCGACAGCCCCTGTGCGGCGATCGAGCGGGCCGCGACGTGGAAGACCGTCGAGGTGAGCTCACCGGCGATCTTGGACATGTTGGGGATCATGAGCAGCAGCCCCTGGGATGCCGTGAACGTGGCGCTCAGCGCCCCACCCTGGAGGGCGCCGTGCATGGCGCCGGCGGCTCCCCCCTCGCTCTGCATCTCGACCACGGTCGGCACGGTGCCCCACACGTTGGTGCGGCCCTGGCTGGCCCACTCGTCGGCGAGCTTGGCCATCGTCGAGGACGGCGTGATCGGGTAGATCGCGCAGAGCTCGTTGAGGCGGTAGGCGACGTCGACCGCCGCGTGGTTTCCGTCGATCGTGACGCGCACGGCTCATCCCTCCGCAATCATGTCGATGGCGTGCACGGGGCACTGGCGGTAGCACGCCCCGCATCCGGTGCACTGGTCCAGGTCGAACCGGTAGCGCAATCCCGGGCCCAGCTTGATGACGGCGTCCTCCGGGCAGGCACCCAGGCA